>JBOHBY010001277.1:0-3896 GCA_050698635.1 Spirillospora sp. | reverse complement strand
GCGTGCGGGGGCGGTTCGGTCGGCGAGGCGGCGCGCGGCGGTTCGGAAGGGGCGGACGGCGGCGCGCCAGACGCGGGCGGCGCGGCGGTCTTCGGTGGGGTCGGTCGACGCGGCGCGGGCCTTGGGCACGTGTTCCCCTTCCATCGAGCAGAATTGTCGGCGTGATGGAGTTGTCGCGCGATGAGTTCGAGGACCTGGTGTCCGAGGCCCTCGATACCATCCCACCCGAGCTGACCGCCCACATGCGCAACGTCGTCATCGTCGTCGAGGACGACGCGCCGCAGCGTGGGCTTCTCGGCCTGTACCAAGGGGTACCCCTCACCGAACGTGGAGACTGGTACGGCGCCGTCCTGCCCGATCACATTTCGATCTACCGTAATGAGATTCTCTTGATTTGCGACACCCCGGACGACGTGGTGGAAGAGGTCAGGATCACCGTGGTGCATGAGATCGCACACCATTTCGGGATCGACGACCGGAGGTTGCACGAGCTCGGATACTGAGCCTTTCCCCGTACATGCCGGGTTCGGCAGGCGAAAAGAGTCGACGAACGCGAGGAATTGCGCACTGTAGGTCACATAGACGCCACGTAGCGTGAGTTAATGGGAGGGCCGCCCAACACCGGGCGGGCCGAACTGGAGCGAGCGTGGCGGGAAGGCAGATGGGGCGGCACCGTCGTCCGCCGGAGGAGCAGGCGACCTACCGTGAGGTGTTCGCGGTGGGCGAGTTCCGCGCCCTCTGGCTGGCGCAGGCGCTGTCGTTCGTCGGCGACCAGCTCGCGCAGGTCGCGCTGGCCGTCCTCGTGTACGACCACACGAAGTCGCCGCTGCTGACCGCGCTGGTGTACGCGCTGACCTACCTTCCGCCGATCGTGGGCGGGCCGGTGCTGTCGGGGCTGGCGGACCTGTTCCCGCGCCGCACCGTCATGATCGTCTCCGATGTGCTGCGGGCGGGGCTGGTCGCGGTCATGGCGCTGGTCGCGATGCCGGTCGGCGCGCTGTCGGCGCTGGTGTTCCTGACCGTGCTGCTGGGGACGCCGTTCACGGCGGCGCGGGCGGCGCTGCTGCCGGACGTCCTGGAGGGCGACCGGTATGTCGCAGGGTCGGCGATCAACAACATCACGCACCAGGGCACGCAGATGCTCGGCTTCCTGGCGGGCGGTGCGATCGTCGCGGTCGTCGGGACGCGCGAGGCGCTCGCCCTGGACGCGCTGACGTTCGGCGCGTCCGCCGTGATCCTGGTCGGCGGGCTGCGGCGCAGGGGCGCGCCGGGGCGGCGGGAGCGCGAGTCGTTCGGGCTGTGGCGCGGGACGCGCGACGGTGTGCGGCTCGTGTTCGGCGACCAGGTGCTGCGGTCACTGGTGCTGTTCGCGTGGCTGTGCGCGTTCTACGTGATCCCCGAAGGGCTCGCCGCGCCGTACGCGGCGACGTTCGGCGGCGGCGCGGTCACGGTGGGCCTGCTGCTGTCGGCGATGCCGACCGGGATGGTGATCGGCGCGTTCCTGTTCAGCCGGTTCGTCCGCCCCGCGAACCGGCTGCACGCCATGGGCTGGATGTCGATGCTGGCCTGCCTGCCGCTGATCGGCGCGGGCCTGCACCCGCCGCTGTGGGGGGTGGTGGTGCTGTGGGCGGTGTCGGGCGTCGGCAGTGCCTACCAGCTCGCGGCCAACGCCGCGTTCGTGGCCGCGGTGCCGGCGTCGGGACGGGGGCGGGCGTTCGGCCTGGCCCAGTCCGGCATCCTCGCCGGACAGGGCGTCGGCATCCTCGCCGGCGGCGCCGTGGCCCAGGTGCTCGGGCCCGAGACGGTGGTGGCGCTCGCGGGCCTGCTCGGGCTGTCGGTCGCCGCGACGCTCACGCTCGGCTGGAACCAGATCCGCGGCGGCGTCATCGCCGGTATGCGCGAGCGTGTCGAGCCCGTCGCCGTCGCGCCCGTCGAGGCCGTCGCGTCCGCCGAGGGTTCCGGGTCTCCTGGTGACGAGCTGTCCGGGGTCGGCGGGCCGGCGCCCGCGTCCTAGCCCGGCGGTCCGGGCCGGCGTGCTTTGCGCGCTCCCGGGTCAGGCGTTGGTGCGGGGCTTGTTGAAGGCGTCCTTGGTCTTCTTGACGGCGTCCTGGACGGTGGGGGAGTCGCTCGCCTTCTTGATCATGTCCTCGGCGATCGTCTTGTCGGCGCCCTCCTCGGGGATCAGCAGCCAGCCGATCGCGTACAGCGCGATCCCGGCGCCGCCGAAGAGGGTGAAGACCCCGAGGCCGACCCGGATGATGTTGGCGTCGACGCCGAGGAAGCGCGCGGCGCCGGAGCAGACTCCGGCGAGGATCCGGTCGTCGCGGGTGCGTCTGAGCTTCTTCTCGGTGGTGGCGGTGGTGTCCTTGTTCATGTCCATGCCTGGATCATGCCCAGTGAAGGGTAACCCTGACATCCGGAATCGCCCTGATTCATCCCTGAACGTACCCTTGGCGGGTCAGGGTGGCGGCGCCGCTGCGTAGGGTTATTGACTGGACGACGCCTACCGTCTGGGGCAAAACTCCAGGCCAGAGCCATGTACCGGATCTACCAGAGGAGCGGCATGAGAATCGGGATCGTCGGGGCCACCGGGCAGGTCGGGGCCGTGATGCGCGAGATCCTGGCCGAACGCGGATTCCCGGTCGACGAGCTGCGGCTGTTCGCCTCGGCCCGCTCGGCCGGACGCGGGCTGCCGTGGAACGGCTCCGAGATCACGGTCGAGGACGCCGCGTCCGCCGACTACTCGGGCCTCGACATCGTGCTGTTCTCCGCCGGGAAGACGACGTCGAAGGAGCTGGCGCCGAAGGTCGCCGCCGCCGGCGCCGTCGTGATCGACAACTCGTCGGGCTGGCGGATGGACCCGGACGTCCCGCTGGTCGTCGCCGAGGTCAACCCGCACGCGGCGGCGCGCCGTCCCAAGGGGATCATCGCCAACCCGAACTGCACGACGATGGCCGCGATGCCGGTGCTGCGGCCGCTGCACGCCGAGGCCGGGCTGACCGCCCTCGTCGTCTCCACCTACCAGGCGGTGTCGGGCAGCGGGCTCGCCGGTGTCGCGGAGCTGCACGACCAGGCGACCAAGGTCGTCCAGAACGCGGACCGGCTGACCCATGACGGGGCGGCGGTGGAGTTCCCCGAGCCGTCGGTGTACGTGGCGCCGATCGCGTTCAACGTCCTGCCGATGGCCGGGTCGATCGTGGCGGACGGGCTCGCCGAGACCGACGAGGAGCAGAAGCTGCGCAACGAGAGCCGCAAGATCCTGGAGATCCCGGACCTGAAGGTGTCGGGCACGTGCGTCCGCGTCCCCGTCTTCACCGGACATTCTTTGCAGGTCAACGCGCGGTTCGAGCGTCCGGTGAGCCCCGAGCGGGCGAGCGAGCTGCTGGCGGGCGCGCCCGGTGTGGTGTTGTCGGACGTCCCGACGCCGCTCCAGGCCGCGGGCCAGGACCCGACCTACGTCGGCCGCATCCGCCGTGACGAGACCGTCGACAACGGCCTTGCCCTGTTCTGCTCCGGCGACAACCTGCGTAAGGGCGCGGCGCTGAACACCGTCCAGATCGCCGAGCTGGTCGCCGCCGAATAGGACGCGGCGGGCAACGGGTCAGCTGGCGCGGCGGCCGCGGATCTCCAGGGATTCCAGGAGCGCGGCGGTGCTCTGGGCGATCTCCTCGACGGCCCGCTCGAACGCCTCGGCGTTGTGGGCCGCGGGCGCGCGGAACCCGGAGATCTTGCGGACGTACTGGAGCGCTGCCGCCCGGACGTCCTGGTCGGTCACGTCATCGGCGAAGGGCGGGCGAAGAGTCTTGATACTGCGGCACATGCACCCATTGTGACCTGTGCGTCCGACGTTCCACTCCCCAGGGGAAGGAGTGGAACCGGGCTGAGGGCCCCGGGCC
>JBOHBY010001276.1:0-1611 GCA_050698635.1 Spirillospora sp. | reverse complement strand
GGGTCGCGAAGTCGACCGTCGCGAGGACGCCGTTGCCGACGACGAACAGCCGCCGCGCGTCCCGGCTGACCGACAGACCGCGTGCCCCCGGCCCGGTCGGAACGAACCCCACCAGCACGAACCGGCGGGCATCGACGAGCCACACCCCGCCGTTGCCCGCGTCCGCCACGTAGAACACGGTGCCGTCCGGCGAAAGCCGCAGGTCGCCGGGCTTGGCCCCGGCCGGGAGCCGGACCGTCCCGGTGACGCGGCGGGCGGCGAGCTGTACGCGCACGATCCCCTTGGCGGACGCGCAGGTCGTGACCAGCGCGGCCCCGTCCAGGGTGAAATCGGCGTGCCCGGGGACGCACGGTATCGGCACGGACGCCTTCGGCAGCATCGTCCGCGCGTCACGGACGTCGACACGGCGCGGCCCACGGGCGAGGACGAGCGCGTCCCGCCCGTCCGGCGTGAAGTACAGCCCTGCGGCACCTGCCACCGCCACCGGACGCCTCGGCCCACCCCCACCACTCGGCCCACCCCCACCACTCGGCCCACCCGCACCACGCGGCCCGACCGGGACGAGCACGCCGCGCGCACGGTCGGCGGCCCACAGCCGCCGCAGATCCCACGACGGCACCACCCACGCCGCCGCCGCCCCCGTGGAAAACCGCCCCACGACCCGGAGGCTGCCAGGATCGATAACGTCGACCGCCCGTCCGTTCGCGACGTACAGCCGCACGGGCATCCCGCGCACACTCGGCGCGATCATTCCGGGCCCGGTGGCGGCGTAGACGCGCCCACCCGCCTGTGCGACGGGCCCGACGCCCGGCGGCCGTGGGGTGGACGCCCCCGGACGCACGCTCGAATACGGTGCGGGGCCCCCGAGCCCGACGACCGGGCCGTCCGGAGACCCTTCCCCGGGCCGGTAGAACGGGACGGGCGACTCGCACCCGGCGAGGCCGCCGCCGGTCAGCGCGAGGGCCACCGTGACCAGGAACGCCGCGGCCCGTGATCGTCCCCCATGAGCTCCCATGCGCGGCCCCCTCCCCGGCGGGGACCTTACCGACGGACAACGCGCAGTGCCCGCCTAATCGCAAAACGTGTTCGCGTTCTGAGGTGAGCCGACCGAGCGGGAGGGGGACGCTAGTCGGATTTACCGATGCCGATGCCGAACTCGCGGTAGACCCGCTCCCAGAAGCCGTCCCGCAACCAGGTGCGGGCCTCCTGGTAGGGCCGCAGCGACGAGCCCAGATCCTTTTCGGCCTCGATCAGCAGCTCCTTGTCGATGACGGGCGGCAGGATCGGGCCGGGGAGCAGGTCGCGGATGTTGTCCCGCCCCCGCTCGAAGATCCACTTCTGTGCGACATGCTCGCCGATCTCCAGCATGTGGTCGCGTTCGGGACCGAGCTTGCCGTCCGCCGCCGCTGCGGCGGCGTTGTTCATCGACGCGGCCACGGTCGCGGGCGTCACCCCACCGGGAGCGGGAACGCCGGCGCGGACGGTCGCGGGCGTCGGCTTGACCGCCGGAGGACGCCCCGCGAACACCTGCGACGGCGACGGCACCGGGCTCGTCCCCTTGGCCGCGGCGGCCGCGTCCCGGACGGCGGCAGCCGTGCCGGGCGCAGGCGC
>JBOHBY010001275.1:0-3411 GCA_050698635.1 Spirillospora sp. | reverse complement strand
GGTCCCGGCGACGGTCGTGCGGGCGGGCGCCGCCGAGTTCCTGGACGGGCTCACCCCGGCGGAGGGCGCGGTGACGGTCGTGTGGCATTCGTCGATGCAGGCGTACCTGCCGGAGGACGAGGCGGCGCGCGTCGTCCGGCGGGTGGAGGCGGCCGGGGCGGCAGCGTCCGACGACGCACCCGTGGCCTATCTGACGTTCGAGGGTCGCGACGGTGCGCGGCTCGACGCCGTCCAGGTGGTGTCGCTGCGAACGTGGCCGGACGGGGAGCGGACGATCCTCGGCGAGGGCCCCGCCCACGGCCTGCCGATCACCTGGTTCTAGGCGATCTCGCGCCAGTCGGGGACGGGCGCGACACCGTCCCTGACGGCCGCGCAACGCGGTCGTAGGCGCTCGAACCGCGACGAGCGGAGCAGCCTCTCCAGGTCGGTGGCCGCCTGCGCCGCGCGGGCGGGCGCGCCCGCGTGCGACGAACCGTTCCGCCTCCGCGAGCGCGTCCTGGGTGACGTCTACTGGCGGTGGGTGGGCGGCGGGCGCCAGCGTATTTCAGGCGCGGCGCGTGACGCTCAGCTCGACGCCGCCGACGATGCGGCCGCGCAGCAGCTCGGCGAGCCGGTCGGACACGCGCTGCACGGTGCGGCGCTCGTCGTGCCCCTCGACGACGGCGAACCGGACGGCCAGCTCCGTCGACTCCCCCTCGGACACGCGGACGCCGCTGACCGACTGGTCGGAGCCGAACGCGGCCTCGACGGCGGCGAGGATGTCCGGGTCCTCGTGCGGGGGCGGGACGGGACGGCCCTCGGCGAGCAGGTGCAGGCGCAGGCCGTCCACGGCGAACGGGACCGGGCCCGCGACGTCGACGACCAGGGCGTCGGCGCCCTCGTCCAGGGTCGCGCGGCAAGCGTCGGCGGCGGCGACGGCGACGGGACGGGCGTCGGCCCGCCACGCCTTCATCGTCTCGGTGCACGTGAAGCCGAGGACGCCGCGCCGCCCGTCGTCGCCGATCAGCGTGGGCAGCGCCATGTCGCTCGACTTCTCCCGGCGAAGCTCCCCGGGCGCCACGTCCTCTTCTTCTGTGAGGACGGCGACGATCGGCACCAGCAGCCGCGTACCCCGCAGCCGCCGCAGCACCACGTGCGCGCCGACGCGCCCGGCCGCGTACCCGGCGAGCGCCTCGCACAGCCGCGGGTCGGCGCCGCCGTCGTCCCCCGGGAACTGCGGTTCGGGAATGGTCAGTCCGGACACGGCAGGAAGGTTATATCCTCCGGCGACCACCGTGGGCGCCTATCCGGATACTCTCCGTTTCCGCGCCGTCAGCCGAGATCGGCGATGGCGGCGACGGTGCCGCCGCCGGCCGGCCCCTGATGCACGGCCGCGACCGACACGAACACCGCCGGATCGCCCGTGACGGACGCCGCGACGCCGCCGACGCACGCCTTGATCTGCCGGTGCCAGTGCACGTCCGAGTCGTCCAGCATGATGTTGCGGCGGCCCCGGACCGAGCCGCCCGGGTCGGCCTCGCACTTGACGAACACGTTGACGAGCCGGTCGTCGAGGTCGGACGTGCGGGGACGCTCGGGCAGGTCGAGGCCGGTCGAGGCGATGGCGTCCCAGATGCCGTCGGCGTCGAGTGCGTCCTTCATCACACCGTGCCCGGCGCGGTACCGGCCGCCGATGCCGCGCACGTTGCCGACGACGACGATCTGCGCCCGGTCGAGCTCCACCCCCGACGAGCACGACGCCACCGACGAATAGAGCGACAGGTCCTTGTGGATCTGGGCGGCGGACGGCGGCTCGATCTCGCCGAGCGCGGCGGCGATGCCGAGCGCGGTCGTCGAGTTGGAGATGTCCATCGACGTGAGCGTGTCCTCGGTGACGACGTGGTGGCCGCGCGACCTGGCGTCGTTGATGGTGTCGAGCGTCAGCAGCGGCGTCTTCGTCTGGACGTAGTGGACGTCCGCCGGGTCGTCGATGCCGGCGGTCTTCATGGCCTCGCGGACTCCCGCGGCGACGGTCTCGACCATCGCGGGACGGCCGATGTCCTCCGGCCGGATGATCTCGCTCATCGCGACGCCGACCGACAGGCGTGGCTCGTCCGACCTCGGCGCGGACGCGGGGTCGACGGTCGCGAACACGGTGGCGTGCGGGCTGAGGACGCCGTCGGTGCCGCCCGACCAGACCAGCGGGACGCGTCCGACCTCGGCCGCGGACCGGGTCCCCCTGTCGATCAGCACCTCGCGGAACGCGCGGTCGGCGAGCAGGCGCGTGTAGTCGTTCACGCCGCCGTTGCCCTCGGTCTTGCCGACGACGGCCAGGACGCGGTCGGCGTCCAGGACGCCGTCGTCGATCAGCCGGGCCAGCCCGGACGCGTCGGTCACGCTCTCGATGGGGATCTTGCGGACTTCGATCGGATCGGGCACGTCATCGCTCCTCAGCTGCTCTGTCCGGCTCTCTACCCCGGGTCACGCCTCGATGATCGTCCCCGCCTCGCCGCGCCGGACCACAGGCCGAACGCTAGCCGCGCCGGAGCGCGGCGCTCATGGGCGAAATCCGCCCAACGAACACCGCCGCTTCGGCACTTTCTAGGGGCGCGCGCCGAGCCGGCCGACCCAGCCCGACTCCTCGTAGGTCGTCGCGGACGGCGCCTCCCCGAACTCGAACGTCCTGTATTCGAGCAGGTCGGCGCCGTCCAGTGAGATCACCAGGCGGGACCTCCCGGTGGCGTGCCCCATCGTGACCGCCATGCCGGGACGGCCGATCCGGTCCCGCACCCCCTCCGCCCGCCCGACCCCGGGCTGGTCCGCGAGGATCTCGAAGAACGCCGCCTTGGTGCCCGGCGTGAGCGGCAGGGAGAGCAGCTCACGCGCGGTGTTCCAGACGTAGGTATCGAAGGGGTACTCCTTGGGGTCGCAGGGGTCCTCGCAGTCCCGCGCGCGCCGGTCGCGGAGGACGGCCTCGAGACGCTCCGCGTCCTTGGGCAGGGCGGCGAACTCCTCGAAGGTCATCGACCGGTCGCCGAGGGACAGCCGTCCCCCGCCCTCCCAGACGCGCCGCCTGTTGTCGCCCGAGGTGAGCAGCGGCGCGCCGTCCCTCTTCCATTCCGCCTCGTCGCGGGCGGTGGGGAAGACGACCTTCTCCGGTCCGCTGATCTTGCGGGCCTTGCCGTCATCCCGGGGGAACCAGGACTCACCGGTGGTCTGGACATGCGCGGTGAAGGAGGTCTTCCGCTCGGCCCTGCGGGCCTTCTCCCCCGCACCGACGAGGTCGCGGATCGAGCCGGAGACGGCGTCGGTCCGCAGCACCCGGCCGTACCAGTGGCGGCCACGCGCGCGCGCGGGCGCGGGCGGGTGAAGTGTGTGGCGGGATCGTCCACGAAGCACCTCCTGTCGGAGTCGTGTGTCATGACGTAGTCC
>JBOHBY010001274.1:0-8467 GCA_050698635.1 Spirillospora sp. | reverse complement strand
GGCCCGAGCGACCCGCGCAGCATGAACGCCCGCCGCACCTCCGCCGCCGGGACCCCGGCCGCGGCCGCGATCGCCTCGGCCATCACCCCGTCCAGCGCGCCCTGCCGCAGCTCGCCCGCCAGCAGCCTGATCAGGAAGTCCTGCTCGGCGTCGGTGGCCCGGCCGAGCAGCCCCGCGACCAGCTCGCGCCGCCTGGCGACCGAGCCCGCCCCGGACACCGCGCCGATCTCGGTGAAGGCCGCGTCGACCTCCGGCACCGTCAGGGACGGCTCGGCGGCGGGCGGCGGGACGTCGCGCAGCGAGGCGTAGCCCACGCCGATCTGGCGCTGGGGCAGCTCGCCGGACAGGTAGAAGACCACGATCGCGGCCTCGCCGGGCGCCGCCGCGCGCAGGCACTCGGCGAGCGCGGCCACCTTCGCCTTCCGCCCCGGGGTGGCGGCCACCGCCGCCGACGTCCGGGTGATGTCCGCTATCAGCACCCCTTCATTGTGTCCACCGGGTCCGACAATCAACATCGGCAGGGGCCCAGGTCAGCGCCCGTGCGGCCGGTCCGCCCCGGTGCCAGATCAGTTCTGACCTGAATCGGCCGATCATGGCATATCTGCTGTCAACAGCTCCTAGGGTGGTTCCGGTAAAAGGGGAGGGGCCACCGATCATGCTCCCGGGACCTTGCCAGGTGATCGGTGTGCTTGTGATGCCCGGGGAGGAGGAGGTCGACGACGTGACCGTGCGATCGGTAGGAGTGTCCTGGGTCAGATAAGCCCAGGTCAGCAACCTGTACGCGTCGACGGGCCGCGGAGTGGACCCCACTTCGCGGCCCTTCCTCTTCTCCCCCCGTGTGCCAATTCCCCCCGCATTCACCAACCATTTCCCAACCCGTTTAGGCCCAAATCGAAATGGCTCTCACGGGTTGGGGGTGGGGATTCTGGCCAGGAGGCGGAGGGAGGCGGGGGAGACCCTGGAGAGGGTGCGCAGGAGGTGGCCCTCGAAGTTGACGGGGACCACGGGCTTGTTCCTGATGATGGCCTGGACGATCCGCTCCGCGACCTTCTCCGGCGGGTAGTTGCGCATCTTGAGGGCACGCTGGCCGCGTTCGCGGAGCCGCTCGCGGGTCGATTCGTCGCCCTCGACGTAGGTTCCGTTCTTGACGATGTCGGTGCTGACGAAGCCGGGGCAGACGGCGGTGACGCCGATGCGCGAGCTCGCCAGCTCGGCGCGCAGGCACTCGCTGAGCATGAGGACGGCGGCCTTCGTCGTGCAGTACGCGGGCAGCGTCCGGGTCGGGCTGTAGGCGGCGGCGGACGCGATGTTCACGATGTGGCCGCCCAAGTTCGGCTTGTCGGGCTTGTTGGGCAGGGCGTTGACGCGGTCGTGCATCTGCTTGCCGAACAGGCGGCAGCCGTGGACGACCCCCCACAGGTTGACGCCCATGACGGCGTTCCACTCGTCCAGGCCGGTGTCGAGGAACGGGCCCGCGACGGCGATGCCCGCGTTGTTCACGACGATGTCGGGGGCCCGGCGCGAGTCCTTGACCTCGGCGGCGAACGCCTCCATCGCGGCGGCGTCCGACACGTCCACCTGGTAGGGGGCGCCGCCGGCGCCGACCGTCTTGGCGAGGGTGACCGTGCGTTCGGCGGCTGGCAGGTCGATGTCGGCGGCGATGACGTTCGCGCCGCGCCCGGCCAGGGCGAGGGCGGTGGCCCGGCCGATCCCGCTGCCGGCTCCGGTGACGACGGCGAGCGCTCCGTCGAAGTGCGCGAGGGGCATGCAGACCTCCGAGGCGTCGAGGACGACGGTTCCGGCGTTTGGATCAAGGGCTCCCGGGATCCACCGTACTCAGGGCGTCCCGGTGTCCGCGCCGGGCTCCGCGGTGTCGGGCTCCGCGGTGTCGGCCTCCGCGGTGTCGGGCTCAGCGGTGTCGGGCTCCGTCACGTAGGGGCTGAGGCCGTTCCAGCAGAAGCCCGTCATGTGGCGTGCGGCGTCCTCGGCGGAGACCTCGGGGTGCTGGGTCTTCCAGTGCGCCAGCCGTTCGCTGCCGCCGATGATGATCTGCGTGAAAGCGTCGATGACGCCCGCGGGCGCGGACGGCGCGAACGTCGTGAGGACGCCCGCGATCAGGGTGCTCTGCTGCCTGCGCGTCGCCTCGACCGCCTCCATCGCGGCCGGGGGCGCCTGGACGGGTTCGCGCAGCATGGCGAACGACCTGCTGTGGGCGTCGACGAAACCGAAGTAGGCGACCATGCCGCGCCACAGGATGTCCTCGGGGTCGGTCGCGCCTGCCATGGCCTTCTGCGTGACGTCGAGCAGTTCGGCCTTGGACCGGCTCATGCACGCGACGAGCAGCCCGTCCTTGGAGCCGAAGTACTCGTAGAGCATCGGCTTGGAGACCCCGCAGCGCTCGGCGATCTCGTCCATGGAGGCGGCCTTGTAGCCGCGCTCGCCGAACACCTCTTCGGCGACGTCCAGCATCTGCCGTTCGCGTTCGGCGCGCGACATCCGCCGCCGGCGGGACGGCGGACGCGGTGTGGCGGCCGGTGTGGCGGCACTCACAGGAATTCCTCCAATTGGACCTACCGTCAGTAAGCTACTCCCGGTAACTTACTTCGAGTAGGTTACGTGAGAGGACGGGTTATGAGCGAGCGCGCCCCGGCGATCGTCATCATCGGTTCCGGCTTCGCCGGCCTCGGCATGGCGATCCGGCTGAAGAAGGCCGGATTCCACGACTTCGTCGTCCTGGAGAAGAGCGACGCCCTCGGCGGGACGTGGCACGAGAACACCTATCCCGGCTGCGCCTGCGACGTCCCCTCGCATATGTACTCCTTCTCCTTCGAGCTCAATCCGGGCTGGACGCGGCTTTTCGCGCCGCAGCCCGAGATCCGCGCCTACATGGAGCGGACCGCCGACAAGTACGGGGTGCGGGAGAAGATCCGCTTCGGCGCGACCGTCGACTCCATGGAGTACGACGACGCGGCCCGGCGCTGGAACGTGACGCTCGCGGACGGGACCGTCCTCACCCCGAAAGCCGTCGTGTCGGGCATCGGCGCGCTGCATGTGCCGTCCTTTCCCGACCTGCCCGGAATGGAGCGGTTCCGCGGCACCGCGTTCCACTCCGCCGAGTGGGACCATTCCTATGACCTCACCGGCAAGCGCGTCGCGGTCATCGGGACGGGCGCGTCCGCGATCCAGTTCGTCCCGCGCGTGGCAAAGCAGGCGGCCGAGCTGGTCGTGTTCCAGCGGACGGCGCCGTGGATCCAGCCGAAGCCCGACGTTCCCATCCCCGGGCCGGTCCGCAAGGCGTTCGAGAAGGTCCCGGGTGCCGCGCGGGCGTTCCGCGGCGGCATCTACTGGACGCTGGAGGCCCGCGCAGTCGGCTTCACCATCGACCCGCGCCTGTCGGGCCCGCAGGAGCGGCTCGCCCGGCTGCACATCAGGCGCCAGATCGCCGACCCGGTGCTGCGCGCCAAAGTGACGCCCGACTACACGATCGGGTGCAAGCGGATCCTGCTGTCCGACGACTACTATCCGGCGCTCGCGCGGCCCAACGTGGAGCTGGAGACGTCGGCCATCACCGAGGTCCGCGAGCACTCCGTCGTCACCGCGGACGGACGCGAACACGAGGTCGACTGCGTCATCTACGGCACCGGTTTCAAGGTGACCGACGCGCTCGCCGACCTGCGCGTCACCGGACGGGACGGCGTCAAGCTCCAGGAGCTCTGGGCGGACGGCATCCAGGCCCACCGCGGCACGACGATCCCCGGCATGCCGAACTTCTTCATGCTGCTCGGCCCGAACACCGGGCTCGGCCACAACTCCGTCGTCTTCATGATCGAGGTGCAGATCCGGCATGTGCTGAGCTGCCTGCGGCTCATGCGGGAGCAGGGGGCGGACACGATCGAGCCGAAGCCGGAGGCGTCCCGCCGGTTCAACGACCGGATCCAGCGGCGGCTGCGCCGCGCCGTGTGGAACGAGGGCGGCTGTGCGAGCTGGTACCTGGACGACAAGGGCGTCAACCGCACGCTGTGGCCGGGCCACACGTTCGAGTTCTGGGCGTCGTCGCGCAGGGCCAGGCCGGAGGAGTTCGTCCTCTCCCGGTGACGGCTCCCGGTGACGGCTCCCGGTGACGGCCCCTATTTGACAGGCGCGAAGATCGGGCGGAAGCCCGCGATGAGCTGGCGGATCACCTGGCGCTGCTCGGCGGGGGTGCGGCCGCGCAGCTTGTGGATCGGGTCGAGGCCGTCGTAGTACGGAGCGAGGGCGAGGAACGGCAGGATCATCATCATCCAGGTGGCGATGACGTCGAGGTCGGCGTCCGCCCGGATCTCGCCCCGCTCCTGCCACAGCTGTAGCAGCGGATGGATGACCTGCAAATAGTGCTGGTTGGCGGTGTCGCGCACGACGGACCGGACGCTGTTGTCGAGCTCGAAGTTCGTCGCGGCGGTGACGGCGCGCTCCAGCGGATGCTCGGCCATGTACTCGGTCCAGTCGCAGAAGGCGTCGACCAGCCATTCGTCGAACGACTGGTCGAAGTCGATCAGCGCCATCCGGCGTTCCATCTCCTCGCGGACGCGGCGCGAGGCCTCGTCGCACACGAACGCGTAGAACTCCAGCTTGTCGCTGAAGTACTGGAAGAGGGAGCCCTTGGCGATACCGGCCTCGCGCGCGATGGTGTTGAGGCTGCCCGTCGAGTACCCGTTCTCCCCGAACTCGCGCATTGCCACCTCGAACACGCGCTCCCGTTTGGCGACGTTGAGGCGGAACCAGGTCGACGTTGGCATGAACCCCTTCGGCTTTCGTCAGGAAGCAGTAATCCTTAGGTCAGGATAACGGTCCGTGGCGTCAAGCGTGACCCCGGACGTCACGGGTGCTCCGGTGCGGACCGGTCCAGATACTGGAGCGTGTATTCGGTGGATGCGAAGTGGCCGCCCTGTGGCACTCCGGCCCCGAGAAATGTGTCCGGAATGTCATAAGATGCTGCGTCATCGAGCGGTTTGTAGTCGAGTCGTTCGTTCAGTTCCCAGAAACGCCGCTTGTTGGCGGAGACGGCATAGGCGGCGAGGAATCCCGGTGCCGGGACGGTCAGCGCCGCGCGCACGAACCCGGCGCAGTCACGGGGGCTCAGCCAGGTCGCGAGGTGCCGGGGCTCGGACGGACGCGCCTCCGCGCTCCCGATGCGCAGGCACACCACGTCCAGCCCGAACTTGTCGGCGTAGAGGCGGCCGAGCGCCTCGACGGCGACCTTGCTGACCCCGTACAGGCCGTCCGGTCGCGGCGGCATCTCGGCCGACACGGTCTCGGTCGACGGGTAGCAGCCGGTCAGCCGGTTGCTGCTGGCGAGCACGACGCGCGGGACGCCGGTGACGCGCGCCGCGTCCAGGACGCGCTGCGTGCCGAGGATGTTGCCCTCGACCAGGTCGGCGAACGGCGCCTCGTCGGGCACCCCGGCCAGATGGACGATCGCGTCCGCGCCCCGCACGATCTCGACGGCGTCGGACAGGTCCGTCCGGTGGACGGTCTCGTTCGGCGTCTCGGCGTGCAGCGGTTCGCGGTCGGCGAGGATGAGCCGGTCGGCCTCGTCCCGCAGCGGTGCCCGGAGCGCGCTGCCGACCCGGCCCGCGGCTCCCGTCAGCACGATCGTTCCGAGGGTCATGTCCAGCAGTGTCCCATTCGTCGCTGTGACGGGCGACACGGCCCCGCGTCTTTGATCATTTACACCTGGTGGGGCCGTAGGGCTCAGGTGCCGGGGGTGCCCGGGGTGCCGCGGCGGCCGAGGGCGCGGCGGCGGTGCAGGCTCGCCGCGCGGAGGGTGGCGTCGAGGGAGAAGCGGGCGTCGGCGTCGTCCAGGCTGTCGCCGAGGTAGCCCTCAAGCTGGCGGAGCCGGTACCGCACGGTCTGCGGGTGGATCTTGAGTCGTTCGCCGATGTCGACGGCGGTGGCCCGGGTGGTGACGGCCTCGGCGAGCGTCTCGACCAGGCGCCTGCGCTGCCCGTCGGACACGTCGCGCAGCGGCTCCAGGTGGCGCCGGGTCAGCTCCTCGATCAGCGGCGGGTCCGACAGCAGCCACATGGTCATGAGGTGGTCGCGGCAGGGGATGAGGGAGCCGTCCTGGATGATGCCCTCCTCGGCGAGCCCGAGGACGCGCCGCGCCCAGCGCAGGGAGTGTGTCGCGCGCTCCAGCGGCAGGGTGAGGCCGACGACGGAGCTGGCGTCGGACAGACCGGCGCGCAGCATCCCGTGGCGCCCCGTGGTGAGCGGGCCGGGGACGAGCAGGCACGGTTCGGGGGAGTCGAGGTCGGCGAGGACGTCGGCGTCCAGCGCCGCGCGGGTGTAGGGGGCGTCGGGGTGGATCGCGACGAGCGTGGCCTCGCCGGGCAGCGGCCACCAGCCGGTCGACTTGGCCAGTTCCTCGATCGCCTCCGGGACGACGGCGGGCTGCTGGAGGATCAGGTGCAGGAGCCGCTTGCGGTCCTCGCGGCGACGGATGTCGGCGTGGCCGGTGGCCTGCTGATGGCCGAGCCGGGCCTGCGCGACGGCCTCGTCCAGGTAGACCAGCATCGCGTCGACGATCGTGGAGACGACGGCGGTGGGGATCTGTTCGCGTTCGGCGACGATGACCGTCCGGCGCCAGGCGATGTGGAACGCGATGCGGGTGGCGGCCTGCAAAAGGTCGAGGCTGCGCCCCTCGACGGCCTCGAAATGGCCGAGGGCGCGGCAGGTGTCGTCTCGCTGGGCGGTGGACGCGCGCCGGTCGGCGACCTTGTCCAGGAATCCGGACAGCAGGATGTCGACACTCAGCCTGAGTATCTGGTCGTACGCGGACAGTTGCGTCCGGTCGTATTCCGGGATTGTCTGCTTGATCTCGGTCACGACCTCCTGCGCGACACCGGGCAGCTCCGAGCGCAGCAGCCGGAGAAAGTCGGAGTAGGCACTCTGGCTCCGGTCGGTTCCGGACAATTCCAATGCCTGCGACATGGGAAAGGTGACCTCCGCATCGGGCCGGCTCGATCCGGTGCCGTGCTGCCCGTCCCCGGACGGGGACGGCGGCGCCGGACGGGGGTGTCCGAGCGGGGATGTGTCGACACCCGTGGGCGGGAGTGAGAACACCGCGAACATAAAGTCGCCACCCGCCGCTGGCAAGGCTTTCGCGGCGGCCGGTCCACGGGACGGCCCGTTTTTGCGCGCGATGTGACAAGAACGGGGTTCGGTTGCTGGCTCGTTGACAAACCGGCACGGACGGGCCGTACCTCCCCGCCTGTGAACCCCCTCAGGTTACCGGCGGGTAATCACCGGCGACGGGTTCCGGGAGATCAAAGACTAAGCCGGTGACAATTTTGGACGCCATTCATCGAATTGCGTCGAGAATCCTGCGAATCCCTATTGAATTCAAGGGCTACTCGGCCGTAACGTCCTCGCGTGAAGCCCCCCTGATTGTCGCGAGTGGTGGTGTTCGTTGGGAATTGAAGTCGTCGTCGAGGGCCTGACCAAAGCGTTCGGGCCGCAGGTCATTTGGCGCGATGTCACCCTCACCCTGCCCGCGGGCGAGGTGAGCGTCCTGCTCGGTCCTTCCGGCACCGGCAAGACCGTCTTCCTCAAGTCGCTGATCGGGCTGCTCAAGCCCGAGGAGGGCCGGGTCCTGATCGACGGCGTCGACATGGTCAACGACCGCGACCGCAAGGTGTACGAGGCGCGCAAGCGGTTCGGCCTGATGTTCCAGGACGGCGCCCTGTTCGGCTCCCTCACCCTCTACGACAACATCGCGTTCCCGCTCCGCGAGCACACCCGCAAGAAGGAGGCCGAGATCCGGCGGATCGTGCTGGAGCGGATGGAGATGGTCGGCCTCAAAGGCGAGGAGCGCAAGCTGCCGGGCCAGCTGTCGGGCGGCATGCGCAAGCGGGCCGGGCTCGCCCGCGCGCTCGTCCTCGACCCGGAGATCATCCTGTGCGACGAGCCGGACTCGGGGCTCGACCCCGTCCGCACCGCGCACCTGTCGCAGCTGCTGATCGACGTCAACGCGCGGATCGACGCGACGATGCTGATCGTCACCCACAACATCGAGATCGCCTCGACCGTCCCCGACAACATCGGGATGCTGTACCGCCGCGACCTGGTCGCGTTCGGCCCGCGCGAGGCGCTGCTCACCAGCGACGAACCGGCCGTCGCGCAGTTCCTGCACGGCGACGTGCGCGGCCCGATCGGGATGTCGGAGGAGAAGGACTCCGCGCTGCTCGCCGCCGAGCAGGCGGCGGAGGCCGCGGCCGAGGAGGCCGGCGGACGGTCGAGGTCGCGCCGCCGGATCGAGATCCCGCCGCAGCTCCGCCCGACGCCCGGGATGCCGCCACGCCAGGGCGAGTTCCGGCACGCGCTGCGCGTCGACCAGATGTTCCCGCGCCTGTCGCCGCGGGCGCAGCAGGCCATCCGGGCCAACCGGAGCCACCGGCAGGAGGGGACCGGCCATGGCACGCCCTGAGAC
>JBOHBY010001273.1:0-12216 GCA_050698635.1 Spirillospora sp. | reverse complement strand
GTACAGGAGCCCGTCGGCGACGTTGTCGAGCGCGCTCACCCCAGCGGCCAGGTGGAACTGCTGGAACACGAACCCGATATGGCGCGCCCGCAGCGCCGACAGCGCCCGGTCGCTCAGCCCCGCGACCTCATGGCCCGCGACCCACACGCTCCCCCTGGTCGGACGGTCCAGCGTCCCGATCATGTGCAGGAGCGTCGACTTCCCCGACCCCGAAGGCCCGACGATCGCCGCCATCTCCCCCGCCTCGATCACCAGGTCCACGCCCCGCAGCGCCGTGACACCGCCGCCGTACTCCTTGGTCACCCCGGCCAGCTCCACGATGTTCGTCATTCCGCCGGCACCCCGACCTTCACGCCTTCGGCGATCCCGTTCCCGCTGACCTCGACCCGTCCCCCACCGAACGCGCCCGCGTCCACGGGCACGAGCCGCCTCCGCCCACCGTCCACGACCTCGACACCGAACCCGCCCTCACGCAGCGCCAGCAGCGCCTCAACCGGCACCGACAGGACGCCCTTCCGCCGCTCACTCTCCAACTCGACGCTGACGGGCGCTTCGTCGAACCGTCCCGTCCCAGCGTTTCCAAGCGAGATATCGACACCGATCGTGGTCTTCTTCTCCTGCCCTTCCCCCGAGCTCTCCGCGACCTCGCTCACGCCACTGATCGTCCCGGAGACCTGCTTCCCACCCGGCAGCTCAACAGACACCTTGGCGCCTTTCCGCGCCAGATCCTGCTTGTCGGCGTCCAGATCGACATGGACGACCCGCCGCGTCCCCGCCACCGTCAGAACAGGCTGCCCCTTAGCTACCTGTTTCCCTTCCGGAGCCTTGACCTCCCGCACCTGAACAGCTCCGTCCAGAAACACGACCTGCGCACTATCGACCATTCCAGTCTGCTCAAGCCCGCGATCCCCCTGCCATTCCATGACAGCCGCCTCAGTAGCCCAGCCAAACTCCCCATCAACGGTCAAGCCCTCATACCCGAGAGCCCGCAGATTCCGTTCGAGCTGCCACACGTCCTTCCCCGAGTCACCATTCCTGATCGCCCGGTACATGGGACTTCCCCCATACATGAGCGTGACGGCCTCACCCGCGACCCGCAGCAGCGTCCCACCCCGCTTGACCGCCGCCCCCTGCTCAGGCGCCCACGTCACGACACCGGACGCCCCCGTCCACACCTCACGGACATCGCCATAGGTGAGCTTCCCGTCAACGGTCTCGGTGTCCACAAGATCGCCCCGGCTGATGACCACCGTCCGCAGCGGCACCTCATGCCCGGCTGCCGCCTCGCCACCATTCACCGTCCAGGCGAGCACACCGCCCCCACCGACCACCACCACGACGGCCACGCCGCCCGCGACGACCCCCCGCCTCACTTCCCACGCCCCGGCAGCGCACCCTTGCACGCCTCACGCGCCTTCTCCACCGCGCCCGCGTCAACGCCCTTGCCCGGAATCTTGAGCGTCCCGTCCGGCCCCGGATCAGGAACGTCAACCCCGTGCTCCCGCATGCACTGCGCGAACTTGACGAACTGATCACGCACCTTCGGATCCTTCAAATTGGGCAGCTTCCCACCCGCCTCCAGCCACGACCGGCACTTCTCCATGGCCGCTCCCAGCTTCTTCTGATCACCTCCTTTCCCCAGCCGAAGCGACTTGGCGTCCCCACTCCCCGGATCGGGAACATCGACCCCGTTCTCCCGCATGCACTGCGCGAACCTCAACTGCGCATCCTCCGGCGAAAGCGAAGCCGACCTCGACGCCGACGTTCCACCCCTCGCCCCACCAGCACTAGCCACCCCGTTCCCCCCACCACTCCCACACCCAGCGCCCCCAACAACGACCAAACCCGCGATCACGACGCCCCACACCCGATTCCCCATCACGCCCTCTCCGCCGAGGCCACACACCCCAGACAAACCCCAACCCCACCAACCCCAGGGTTAAACCCGCATTAGCGAGGGGGTGGGTATTGGCTTAGCGTGCCGATAATGCGTGCCAGGGTGGGGTGGTTTGGGGGTTGAGCTGGGGTTTTGTCGTGGGTGCGGTACTAGGCGCGGTTAATGGGTCTGGTTCGGGGGGGCGGGGTGCGGGACGTTGATGGCATGTGGTCTCGAATTCTCAGCACTGCACTGATCGTCGGTCTTCTGGTTCCGGTGGGGGCGGCCGCGCATGGTGACGCGGCCGCGCCGCCTGACAAGATCGCGTTGCCCGCGGGGTTCCAGCCTGAGGGGATCGCCGCCGGGCCGGGGAAGGTCATTTTCCTCGGCTCGCGGGCCACGGGCGCGATCTACCGGGCCGATCTGCGCACCGGTGAGGGAGAGGTGATCAACAAAGGGCCGGGGACGCCGTCGCTCGGCATGAAGACGCAGGGGCACCGGCTGTACGTGGCCGGCGGACGGGGCGCGGACGCGCGCATCGTCGACACCCGGACGGGCGCGGTCCTGCGGTCGTTCAAGCTCACGACGAAGACGGCGTTCATCAACGACGTCACCGTGGGCGCGGACGGGGCCTACCTCAGTGACTCGACCAATCAGCAGCTCTACCGGATCCCGCTCGACGAGGACGACGCCGCGGACGTGACGACCATTCCGCTGAGCGGGGACATCGTCTACAAGGAGGGCTTCAACGGCAACGGGATCGCGGCGCTGCCGGACGGAAAGTCGCTGGTCCTCATCCAGTCCAACACCGGGAAGCTGTTCAAGGTCGACTCGAAGACCGGCGTCGCGAAGGCGATCGACCTGGGCGGCGAGATCCTGACCGCCGGGGACGGCATCCTGCTCGACGGGAAGACGCTGTACGCGGTGCAGAACGCGCTCAACACCGTGGCCGTGATCGAGCTGAACGAGGACGCCACCGCTGGCAAGATCACCAAGAAGCTGACCGATCCGCGGTTCGACGTTCCGACGACCGTGGCGAAGGCCGGGCAGCACCTGTATCTCCCGAATGCCCGGTTCAGCACCCCACCGGCTCCCGACACCCCGTACGACGTGATCGCGGTCCAGCCCTGACCGCTGGCGACAGGCCCGGACGCTCGGCGTCCGGGCCTGTTCCTTACCGGCGTTTAACGTCCGGCCGGGAATGCTCGGCGGCATGCGTGTTCTGATCGTCGAGGACGAGCGGGTCCTAGCGGCCGCGATCGCCGAGGGGCTCCGCGAGGAGGCGATGGCCGTCGACGTGGTGTACGACGGCGACGACGCGTTGGAGCGGGCCTCGTACAACGAGTACGACGTGGTGGTCCTCGACCGTGACCTGCCGACCGTCCATGGCGACGACGTGTGCCGCGAGCTTGTGGGGCGGCGGAGTTCCGTCCGGATCCTGATGCTGACCGCGGCCGGTGACGTCGGCGACCGGGTGGACGGACTGTCGCTCGGCGCCGACGACTATCTGCCGAAGCCGTTCGTGTTCGGTGAGCTGGTGGCGCGGGTGCGGGCGCTCGGGCGCAGGTCGGGGCCGCCGGTGCCGCCCGTGCTTGAGCGGCGCGGTATCCGGCTCGACCCGCACCGGCGGAGGGTGACGCGGGACGGCCGGGAGTTGCGGCTGACGAAGAAGGAGTTCGCGGTGCTGGAGGAGCTGCTGCGGGCGGAGGGCGGGGTGGTGAGCGCCGAGCGGCTGCTGGAGCGGGCGTGGGACGAGAACATCGACCCGTTCAGCAACATCGTCCGGGTCACGATGGCGACGTTGCGTCGCAAGCTGGGCCAGCCGCCGGTGATCGAGACGGTGACGGGTTCGGGGTACCGGCTGGAGGCGCGGTGAGGGCGGGGCGGTTGAGTGTGCGGGCCCGGTTGACGCTGGTTTATGGGTCGTTGTTCCTTGTGACCTCGACGATCCTGGTCGCGGTGACTTATCTGCTGACCGTCCGGTCCATGGATCAGCGGCTGACGGTGGATAGCGGTGACAGCACTACGACCCTTACGCGGTTGCGGAACCTGGCTGCGGAAGGTGATGTGAGCCAGTTGATGGCGGTCAAGGCGGAGGCCGATCGGCGGTTGGCGGAGCAGAAGCGTGACGTGCTGGAGCAGTTGTTGCAGAGCTCCCTGATCATGATGCTGGTGCTCGGCGTCCTCGCGGTGGTGATCGGGTACGTGGTGGCGGGGCGGATGCTGCGGCCACTGCACGCGGTGACCGCGACGGCGCGGCGGCTGTCGGAGAGCACCCTGCACGAGCGGATCCCGCTGGACGGTCCGCAGGACGAGATCAAGGACCTGGCCGACACGTTCAACCGGATGCTGGACCGGCTGAACCGCGCCTTCGACAGCCAGCGCCGCTTCGTCGCGAACGCCTCGCATGAGCTGCGCACGCCGCTGACCATCAACCGGACGGTCCTGGAGGTCGCGCTGGCCAGCCGCAAGAGCCCGCCGGAGACCAAGGCCCTCGCGGACGTCCTGCTCGGCAACACGGCCAGACACGAGCGGCTCATCGAGGGGCTGCTGATGCTCGCCCGGTCCGAGCGGGACCTGGACGCGCCGGCCGCGACGCCGCTGCCGGACGTGGTGCGCGGCGCGCTCGACCATCTCGACGGGCAGACCAAGGACGTGGACGTGGAGGCCAGGCTCGCGCCCGCCGTCGTGTCCGGCGATCCGGTGCTGCTGGAGCGCTGCGCGGTGAACCTGCTGGAGAACGCGGTGAAGTACAACGTGCAGGACGGGCGGGTGTGGGTCCGCACGGGCGTGCGGGACGGGACGGCGTTCCTGCAGGTCGTCAACACCGGGCGGCCCGTCCCGTCGTACGAGGTCGGGGCGATCTTCGAGCCGTTCCGGCGGCTGCGGCCCCACCAGGGCAGGGAACGGACGGGGTCGGCGGACCGGACCGGGTCCGCGGACGGGGCGGGGCTCGGGCTGTCGATCGTCCGTGCGGTGGTCGGCGCGCACGGTGGAACGATCGAGACCGTCCCGCGCGACGGCGGTGGGCTGTCGATCACCCTGCGGATGCCGTCAGTCATTACTGACGAGTAGCATACGGGTCAGGAGCACACCCGGACCCATCGCAGGGAGGACGACCCGTGCCTCGCACCGCACGCGACGTCGTGTTCGTCGACGGCGTACGCACACCGTTCGGCAAGGCGGGCCCCAAGGGCCTGTACGCGCAGACACGCGCCGACGACATGGTCGTCCGCGCGATCCGCGAGTTGCTGCGCCGCAACCCGTCCCTTCCGCCGGAGCGGGTGGACGAGGTCGCCGTCGCCGCCACGACGCAGACCGGCGACCAGGGCCTGACGATCGGACGGTCCGCCGCCGTGCTGGCGGGGCTGCCGAAGAGCGTCCCCGGCTACGCGATCGACCGGATGTGCGCGGGCGCGATGACGGCGGTGACCACGTCCGGCGCCGGGATCGCGTTCGGCGCGTACGACGTCGTCATCGCGGGCGGGGTCGAGCACATGGGGCGGCATCCGATGGGCGAGGGCGTCGACCCGAACCCGCGGTTCCTCGCCGAGAAGCTCGTCGACCCGTCCGCCCTGGTCATGGGGTCGACGGCGGAGAACCTGCACGACCGGTTCCCCGGCATCACCAAGGCTCGCGCGGACGCGTACGCCGTGCGGAGCCAGCGGAAGGTCGCCGCCGCCTACGCGGCCGGGAAGATCCAGCCTGACCTCGTCCCGACCGCGATCCGCTCGGCGGAGAGGGGGTGGGGGCTCGCGACGCAGGACGAGCCGCCGCGTCCCGGGACCACGCTGGACGATCTGGCCAAGCTGAAGACGCCGTTCCGTCCGCACGGCAACGTCACGGCGGGGAACGCCGCCGGGCTGAACGACGGCGCCACCGCCTGCCTGCTCGCCGCCGAGGACGTCGCCCGCGAGCTCGGCCTCACCCCGCGGATGCGCCTGGTCGACTTCGCGTTCGCGGGCGTGGAGCCGGAGGTGATGGGCGTCGGGCCCGTCCCGGCCACCGAGAAGCTTCTCGCCCGCAACGACCTGACCATGGACGACATCGGCCTCATCGAGATCAACGAGGCGTTCGCGGTGCAGGTGCTGGCGTTCCTGGAGCACTTCAAGATCGCCGATGACGACGTGCGGGTGAACCCGTGGGGCGGGGCGATCGCGCTCGGGCACCCGCTCGCCTCGTCCGGTGTCCGGCTGATGAACCAGCTCGCGCGGCTGTTCGGGGAGCGGCCCGACGTCCGGTACGGACTGACCACGATGTGCGTGGGCATGGGCATGGGCGGGACCGTCCTCTGGGAGAACTCCGACTGGGAAGGCACCAAGTGAGCGACGAAGTCGTCACGCATGCGCGTGTCCGCGATGTGGAGCTGCCGTTCGGCGCGGGACGGGCGGCGCTGATCACCCTCGACAACGGGCACGACCACACCAAGCCGAACACCTTCGGGCCGCGCGGGCTGCTGGCGTTGAACGAGGCCATCGACCAGGTGGCGGGCCGCGACGACATCGTGGCCGTGGCGGTGACCGGCAAGCCGTTCATCTTCGCGGTCGGCGCCGACCTGAAGGGCGTCTCCTCCCTCGCGGGCGAGGACGAGGCCCGGCTGATCGCGCGGCTCGGGCATGACGTGTTCCGGCGGCTCGGCGAGCTGGACGTCCCGTCGTTCGCCTACTACAACGGCGCGGCGATGGGCGGCGGCGTCGAGATCGGCCTGCACTGCACGTACCGGACGATCTCGTCCGGCGTCCCGGCGTTCGCGCTGCCCGAGACGTTCCTCGGCCTGGTACCGGGCTGGGGCGGGACGTACCTGCTCCCGAACCTGATCGGCGCGGAGAAGGCGCTGAAGGTCGTCATCGAGAACCCGCTGTCGCAGAACCGGATGCTGAAGGGCCCGCAGGCGCACGAGCTGGGCATCGCCGACGCGATCTTCGAGCCGGCCGACTTCCTGGAGGAGTCGCTGGCCTGGACGGCCCGCGTCCTGACCGGCGAGATCACCGTCCAGCGGGCCGAGGTCGACAAGGGCAAGGCGTGGGACGACGCCGTCGCCCTGGCCCGCTGGAACGTGGACGGCAAGCTCCACGGCGCGGCGCCGTCCTACGTGAAGGCGCTCGACCTGGTCGCCGCCGCCAAGGACCGCACCCGCGACGAGGGGTTCGCCGCCGAAAACGAAGCACTGTGCTCCCTCATCATGAGCGAGGAGCTGCGCGCCGGGCTGTACGCGTTCGACCTCACCCAGAAGCGCGCGAAGCGGCCTGCCGGGGCGCCGGACAAGGCGCTCGCCCGCCCCGTCACGAAGGTCGGCGTCGTCGGCGCGGGGCTGATGGCGTCGCAGCTCGCACTGCTGTTCGCGCGCCGCCTTGAGGTCCCGGTCGTGCTGACCGACCTCGACCAGGAGCGGCTCGACAAGGGCGTCGGGTACGCGCACGGCGAGATCGACAAGCTGCTCGGCAGGGGACGCGTGTCGCCCGACAAGGCCAACCGGCTCAAGGCGCTGATCACCGGCTCGCTCGGCAAGGACGCCTTCGCCGGCGCCGACCTCGTGATCGAGGCCGTGTTCGAGGAGATGTCGGTCAAGCGGAAGGTGTTCGCGGAGGTCGAGGAGCACGTCTCCGCCGAGTGCGTCCTCGCGACGAACACGTCCTCGCTGTCGGTCGGGGAGATGGCGGCCGGGCTCCGGCACCCCGAACGCGTGGTCGGGTTCCACTTCTTCAACCCGGTCGCGGTGCTGCCGCTGCTGGAGATCGTCCGGGGCGAGACGACCGACGACGCGACGCTCGCCACCGCGTTCGCGACCGGCAAGGCGCTGCGGAAGTCGTGCGTGCTGGTCAAGGACGCCCCGGCGTTCGTGGTCAACCGCGTCCTGCTGCGGCTGCTCGCCGAGATCGTCGGGGCGGTGGACGAGGGCACCCCGATCGACGTCGCCGAGCGCGCGGCCCAGCCGCTCGGCCTGCCGATGCCGCCGTTCGTGCTGATGGGCCTGGTCGGCCCGGGGATCGCGCTGCACGTGAACGAGACCCTGCACGCCGCGTTCCCCGACCGGTTCCCGCTGTCTGACAACCTGGCGAAGCTGGTCGCGTCCGGAAAGTCCGGTGTGTATCTGCCCGACTTCTCGCTCGACCCCGAGGCCGTGGAGATCTTCGGCGGGGGCGGGCGTCCGTCCACCGAGGGGCAGGTGCTCGACCGGGCGCTGGCGGCGCTCGCCGACGAGATCCGGATCATGCTGGACGAGGGCGTCGTCGCCGCCCCGCAGGACATCGACCTCTGCATGATCCTCGGCGCGGGCTGGCCGTTCCATCTCGGCGGGATCACCCCGTATCTGGACAGGTCGGGCGTCTCCGAACGGGTGACGGGCCGCCGCTTCCTTGAGCCGGGAGTCGCCTCGCTCCCCACCTGATCGTCCATTTTCCGGCGTTCCCGCACTTCACGGTCGGGTGCGCGTCCGGCCGATCATAAGCCGCCCTCGATCGGGCATAGGGCTCACGGCCGCGACGTGCACCCACCGGACGCGAAGGGGCGGGGCCTATGAGCCTGCTGCGCACTAGCCTGCTGCGGACGAAGACGGTCGAGCAGTCGATACGCGACACCGAGGAGCCGGGGCACCGGCTCCGCCGCGCCCTGTCGGCGCTGGACCTGACCGTGTTCGGCGTCGGCGTGATCATCGGGACGGGCATCTTCGTGCTGACCGGCCAGGTCGCCAGGGAGAAGGCCGGGCCAGCGGTCGCTGTGTCGTTCATCCTCGCGGCCGTGGTGTGCGGGCTCGCCGCGCTGTGCTACGCCGAGTTCGCCTCGACGGTCCCGGTCGCGGGGTCGGCGTACACGTTCTCCTACGCGACGCTCGGCGAGTTCCCGGCGTGGATCATCGGCTGGGACCTCATCCTGGAGATGGGGCTGGCGGCGGCGGTCGTCTCGGTCGGCTGGTCCGGCTACTTCGCGGCGTTGCTGGACGACGCCGGTGTGACGATCCCGGAGTCCATCGCGGCCCCGCCGGGCGACGGCGGGACGGTCAACGTCCCCGCGATCGGGCTCGTGCTGGCCGTGACGGTGCTGCTGGTGCTCGGCATCAAGATCTCCTCGCGGGTGACCGCGGTGGTCGTCACGATCAAGGTGTCGGTGGTGCTGCTGGTGATCGTCGCCGGGCTGTTCTTCGTCAAGGGCTCCAACTACGACCCGTTCATCCCGCCGTCGAAGCCGACCGAGGAGGCGGGCGGCCTGACCGCGCCGCTCATGCAGGTGCTGTTCGGGCTCACGCCCGCCACCTACGGCTGGCTCGGGATCTTCTCCGCCGTCGCGCTGGTGTTCTTCGCCTACATCGGGTTCGACATCGTCGCCACCGCCGCCGAGGAGGCCCGCCGTCCGCAGCGGGACCTGCCGATCGGGCTGATCGGCTCCCTCGCGATCACCGCCGTCCTGTACGCGGCCGTGTCGATCGTCGTCGTGGGCATGCAGCACTACTCGGAGCTGAGCACCGAGGCGCCGCTCGCGGACGCGTTCAAGGCCAACGGGCACCCCGCGTACGCCACGATCATCGACGTCGGCGCGGTCGTGGGCCTCATCACCGTCGTGATGATCCTGCTGCTCGGGATGAGCCGGATCCTGTTCGCGATGGGACGCGACCACCTGCTGCCCACCTGGCTGTCGGCCGTCCACCCGCGGTTCGGCACCCCGTACCGGTCCACGATCATCATGGGCGTGATCGCGGCGGTGCTCGCCGGTTTCATCCCGCTCGCCGAGCTGGCCGAGCTGGTCAACATCGGCACGCTGTTCGCGTTCCTCGTCGTGTCGGTCGCGGTGGTGATCCTGCGCCGCACCCGGCCCGACCTGCCGCGCGCGTTCCGCACGCCGTGGGTGCCGGTCGTCCCGATCCTGTCGGTGCTGGCCTGCCTGTTCGTGATGATCAACCTGCCGGTGGAGACCTGGCTGCGGTTCCTGGCGTGGATGGCCATCGGCATCGTCGTCTACGGCCTCTACGGGTACCGGAACAGCCGGATACAGCGTTCCAGCGAGCCCGCCGCGAAACACTGACACACCGCGGATCGGGCCCCCCGGTGTCGTTTCGCCCCGCGTGTGGGCACAATGGCGCCCATGGCTCCTCCTGTGCGCGTCGCGGTGATCGGCTCAGGCCCGGCGGGGATCTACGCCGCCGAGGCGCTCGTCAAGCAGACCGGCGGTGACGTCCGGGTGGACGTGTTCGACCGCCTGCCGACCCCGTACGGCCTGGTGCGCTACGGCGTCGCGCCGGACCACAAGTCGATCAAGTCGATCGCCAGATACCTGCAGAAGGTGCTGGAGGAACCGGCCGTCCGGTTCTTCGGCTGCGTCGAGCTGGGCCGCGACCTCAGCCGCGCCGACCTGCTGGACTGCTACGACGCCGTCATCTACTCGACCGGCGCGATGGTCGACCGGCACATGCGCATTCCTGGCGAGGACCTGCCGGGCAGCATCGCCGCGACGGACTTCGTCAACTGGTACTGCGGGCATCCCGACGCCGCCGACCACACCTTCGACCTGTCGGTCGAGGAGGTCGCGGTGATCGGCGTCGGGAACGTGGCGGTCGACGTCGTCCGGATCCTCGCCAAGACGGCCGCCGAGCTGCGCGAGACCGACGTGCCCGAGCAGGTCATCGAGGCGCTGTCGCACAGCCGGGTCAAGCGCGTCCACATGATCGGACGGCGCGGGCCCGCGCAGGCGAAGTTCACCACCAAGGAGGCCCGGGAGCTGGGCGAACTCCCGAACGCGGGCATCCACGTCAGCCCCGAGGACATGGACCTCGACCCGGTCAGCGCCAAGCTCGCCGAGTCCGACCGGCACGTGCGCGGCAACGTCAAGGTGCTGAACACCTGGACCGGCGAGCCGCCCGCCGACCGCCTCCGCCAGATCGACGTCCGGTTCTGGCGCGCCCCGGCGGAGATCGTCGGCACCGACCGCGTCGAGGGGCTCCGGCTGGAGAAGACCCGCTTGGACGACACGGGCCGCGTCACCGGCACCGGCGAGTTCGAGACGCTGCCCGTCGGGATGGTGCTGCGGTCGGTCGGGTACCAGAGCGTCCCGCTGGACGGCGTCCCGTTCGACGAGCGGACGTCCACCGTGCCGAACGACGGCGGCCGCATCATCGGCGAGGACGGGGGCCCGGTCTCCCGCGAGTACGTCGCCGGGTGGATCAAGCGCGGGCCGACCGGCGTCGTCGGGACCAACAAGTCGGACGCGGCCGAGACCGTCCGCAACCTCCTGGAGGACGTCCTGGAGAACGGCTCCGCGCCGCGGACGCCGCCGAAGCTCACCATCGAGGAGCTGCTGGAGTCGCGGGGACTGCGCGTCGTCACCTACGACGACTGGCTGAACCTCGACGCCGCCGAGATCGCCCTCGCGCGGGCGCTCGACCGTGGCGAACGCGTCAAGCTGGCCCGCTGGGAGGCGATGACGTCGGCCTGCCACGCGAGAGAATAATTCACCTTCTAGGTAATATCCGCAGGGAAAGTAGTGACGGACATGTCACGCTAGCGCTACGGTGCGGCCTGTGACCGGCGGCCCAGAACTGCACGGGTTCCCCCCACCCGAGACGGTCCCCGACCTCAGGTGGCTCGGCCCCGACTACGTTTCCGTACTCGTGTACGACCTCACGCAGGGGCTCCTGCGCCAGGATCCGCGCACGTCCGTGATGGGCGTCCGGTGCGAGGGCGAGCCGCGGCTCGACCCCTCGGTCGACCCGTCCGGCGTCATCCGCGCGCACGACGCCAGCTTCCCGCTCCAGGTCTTCGTCCGCGACGGGGCCGGGCGCCCGTGGCGGCTGCGCGGCAGATGGACGTACTCGGGCCGCGAACTGGGCACGTCCGCGGCGTCCATCACCCACTTCTGGCACCTGCTGTCCGCCGAGGGCGTCTAGTCCAGGCGGTCGGACGCCTCCGGGTCGTGCTGGGCGGCGGCGTCGGACTCGGGCGCGATGATCCGGGCGACGTGCTCGGTGATGTCGCGGGCGAGGGCCTGCGGCGTCAGGCCGATGTCGGCGAGGATCTCGCCGCGGGCGGCGTGGTCGAGGAACTCCTGCGGGATGCCGAACGTGCGGATCGGGGCGTCGACCCCCTCGTCGCGCAGCAGCCGCGCGACGGCGTCGCCGACGGCGCCGGCGCGGCCGTTGTCCTCGGCGACGGCGACGAGCGCGTGGTCGCGGGCCAGCACGGCGAGCTCCGGGTCGAGCGGCTTCACCCAGCGCGGGTCGACGACGGTGACGCCGATGCCCTGCGCGGCGACCAGCTCGGCGGCCTCGACGGCGGGCGTCGCCATCGACCCGGCCGCGACCAGCAGCACGCGGGTGCCGTTCGAGCCGTCGTGGCGGGCGAGGACGTCCATGT
>JBOHBY010001272.1:0-11849 GCA_050698635.1 Spirillospora sp. | reverse complement strand
GTGCGGGCGTGGGGGTGGGGTCAGGCGACCTGGTGGCGGCGTTTCTGTGGGCTGGGACGGGTGGTGGCGGACGGGAAAGGAAAGAGGTCGGCCGGTCGTGCGTGGCACAAGGCGTACAGGGTGCGGACCCTGATGCCGAGGGCCGTGGACGCCTCGCCGGTCGCTGTGTAGACGACGTTGTCGGCGGGGAGGTCGTCCACGACGCGCCGGTCGATGAGCAGTGGCATGTCGTCCGGCAGGAGGAGTGGGCAGACCAGGCCCGCCGCGTACTCGGTGACGGCGTTGACGACGCCGGAGCGGGCCGGCCGGACGGACTCGGCCCCGACGGCGTGCCGCACCGCGTCCAGTGGCGGCCGCTCGCCCGCCGGGACGATCACCCCGGTCAGGAACGTCCGCCCCTGGCGGGCACCGTCGCGAAGGGCGCCACGACCGCTGTCACGACCGCTGTCACGACCGCTGTCACGACCGCTGCCGCGGCCGGTGTCGCGGGACGCGTCGCGGGAGGCGACATAGGGTGCGACATGAGAGGCGTCGCGGTCACGTTCACGGTCGCGTTCACGGTCGCGGGGGCTGTCGCAGGAGTAGACGCAGGTCACCAGGCAATGGTCCGCGGGCAGGCCGAGCGCTTTGGGAAGCTCGTCGGCGTGGGCCAGCGCGACGGGGAGCCGCACGATCTCGTGTACGGCCTCCCAACCGAGCAGCGCGCGGTGGATGGTGAGAGCGTCCTTCATGATCGGCTCCATCCCGCGGGGTTCCGGCCCCGCTCACCCCCCGGAACTGGTTTCCCTGAATCCCCCGTGCTTCCCGCTCTGTGGATCTTCTCGAAGCTTTCCCGCGTGCCGAGACGTCCGGTTAACTCTGCGCGTGCATCGCGTAAACCCCCTCGATGCGCCTCTGCCGCATGTGCGGCGGACCGTGGCCCTTGGGGATCCCGCTACCGTTGTCGTGCGGGAGGCTCACCGGCGGTCGCGCTGGCGTCATCGGGGTGCCCAGAACGTAACTCGGGGATCGCCGCATGTGAAGGGTCTCGTCCTGCTTCGGCCCCGCAAGGACTCCGTGCGGCCCCCCGCCGATCGCCAGAAAGTCCTTTGTCAGTCCGTCTACCAAGGAAATACGCTCGATGGCCGTGCCCAACCAGAACGTGACCCCAGAGGCCTCGCGGCGGACCGCGATCGCCGAACTGCTGCGCCGTATCGCGCCCGTCGCCGACGACCTCGGCGCCCTGTTCGCGGCGGCCGGGCACGAGCTGGCGCTGGTCGGCGGTCCCGTCCGGGACGCGCTGCTGCGCCGTCCGACCAAGGACGTCGACCTCACCACCGACGCGCCACCCGAGCGCACCCTGGAGATCATCCGCGGCTGGGCGGACGCGCACTGGACGATCGGCATCGAGTTCGGCACGGTCGGGCTCCGCAAGAACGGCGTCGAGCTGGAGATCACGACATACCGCAGCGAGTCGTACGACCCGAAGTCGCGCAAGCCGGACGTGTCGTACGGGACGTCCCTCGTCGAGGACCTGCGCCGCCGCGACTTCGCCGTCAACGCCATGGCGGCGCGGCTGCCCGAGCACGAGTTCGTCGACCCGTTCGGCGGGCTCGTCGACCTGCGGAACAAGGTGCTGCGCACCCCCGGCCGTCCCGAGGACTCCTTCAGCGACGACCCGCTGCGGATGATGCGCGCCGCCCGGTTCGCGTCGCAGCTCGGCTTCACGGTCGCGCCGGACGTCGTCCAGGCGATGAAGGACATGGCGGACCGCATCGAGATCGTCTCCGCCGAACGGGTCAGGGACGAGCTGTCCAAGCTGATCTGCGGCCAATACCCCCGGCAGGGCCTGGCGCTGCTCGTCGACACGGGCCTCGCCGCGCACGTCCTGCCGGAGCTGCCGAAGCTGCGGCTGGAGATCGACGAGCACCACCGGCACAAGGACGTCTACGAGCACTCGCTGATCGTCCTTGAGCAGGCCATCGCACAAGAGGAGGACGGGCCCGACCTCGTCCTGCGGCTCGCGGCGCTCCTGCACGACATCGGCAAGCCGCGCACCCGCCGGTTCGAGACGGGCGGACGGGTGTCGTTCCACCACCACGAGGTCGTCGGCGCGAAGATGACCCGCAAGCGGCTGACCGCGCTGCGGTACCCCAAGGACGTCATCACCGACGTGTCACGGCTGGTCGAGCTGCACCTGCGGTTCCACGGCTACGGCACCGGCGAGTGGACGGACTCGGCCGTCCGCCGGTACGTCCGCGACGCCGGTCCGCTGCTCAGCCGCCTGCACAAGCTGACCCGCGCCGACTGCACGACCCGCAACAAGCGCAAGGCCGACCGGCTGCGCCGCACCTACGACGACCTTGAGGTCCGGATCGACCGGCTGGCGCAGGAGGAGGAACTGGCCGCGATCCGTCCCGAGCTGGACGGCAACGAGATCCAGGACATCCTCGGCATCACGCCCGGCCCGCTCGTCGGCAGGGCCTACCGCTTCCTGCTCGAAGTCCGCCTGGACCGAGGCATGATCGGCAAGGACGCCGCCGCCGACGAACTCCGCAACTGGGCCACCACCGAGGGCATCCCCTCCACCCCCGCCCCGTCCAAGACCACACCGTCATCGTCCCGGCGCCCCGAGCCGAAGGCCAAGCCGTCAAAGAGCGCGATCCCCGAGGACGAGCCGTCCAAGAACGAGCCGTCCCAGCGGACCGCTCCCAAAGGCCCGACGTCCATGGACGCGCCGGTCGAAGACGCGGGACCTGGGCGTCAGCCGTCTCGAGCCACCGCGTCCAAGTCCAAGCCATCGAAGGACGGATCGCCTGGCGGCGACCCGTCCGAGAACGCGCCGTCCCAGAGGCTTGCCTCCAAGGGCTCGGCGTCCGAGGACGCCCCGGTCGAAGACGCGGGGCCCGGGCGTAGTGCGTCTCGGGGCACCGGGTCCAAGGACGAGCGATCGAAGGACGGGTTGCCTGGGGGTGAGCCGTCCGAGGGTGAGCCGTCCCAGGGGCCCGCCTCCAAGGGGCCGCGGTCCAAGGGCGCGGGGTCCAAGGGCGCGGGGTCCGAGGGCGCGGGGTCCGGGAGTGCGGGGTCCGAAGGTGAGGCGTCTCGGAGTGCCAGGCCCGAGGACAAGCCGAAAAAAGGTGGCGTGTCCCCGAGTGGGGCGCCCAAGGGCCAGGTGCCCTCGGATGCCTCATCTGAGGGTGTGGGGTCTGAGCGGACGGCACCCGAGGACGCGGGGTCTGAGGGTGGGGGGCGTGGGTGATGGTTTCGTTGCAGCTTGGGCGGATGAGTCCGCAGGAGACCGAGCGGATGCTGGCGTTCGACCGTGAGCACATCTGGCATCCGTACGCGCCGATGCCGGGGGCCGCTCCGGTGCAGTCGGTGGTTTCGGCGGACGGGGTCCGGCTGACCCTCGCGGACGGGACCGAGCTGATCGACGGGATGTCGTCGTGGTGGGCGGCCGTACACGGCTACAACCACCCGAAGCTGAACGCGGCCGTGACCGGGCAGCTCGGCAAGATGGCGCATGTGATGTTCGGCGGGCTCACCCATCCGCCGGCCGTCCGGCTCGCGGAGCGGCTCGTCGAGATCACGCCGGAGCCACTGACGAAGGTGTTCTTCGCCGACTCCGGGTCGGTCGCGGTCGAGGTCGCGATCAAGATGGCGTTGCAGTACTGGCGGTCGCAGGGACGGCCCGAGCGGCGGATGCTGATGACCGTCCGCGGCGGGTATCACGGCGACACGTTCGGCGACATGGCCGTCTGCGACCCGGTGAACGGCATGCATCACCTGTTCAACGACGTCCTCGCGCGGCATGTGTTCGCGCCGCCACCTCCTCTCGGGTATTCCGCCGAACCCGACGCCGCGTACCTGGACGGGCTCGCGCGGCTGGCCGCCGAACACGCGGACGAGCTCGCCGGGATCATCGTCGAGCCGGTCGTGCAGGGCGCGGGCGGCATGCGGTTCTACGCCCCGGAATATCTGAGCGCGCTGCGCGGCATCGCCGACGAGCACGGGCTGCTTCTCGTCCTGGACGAGATCGCCACGGGGTTCGGCCGGACGGGTGAGCTGTGGGGCTGTGACCACGCCGAGGTCGTCCCCGACATCATGTGCCTGGGCAAGGCCATGACCGGCGGATACATGACCATGGCCGCCACGTTGTGCACCGATCGTGTCGCGGACGGCATCACGTCGGGGGAAGCGGGCGTGCTCATGCACGGGCCGACGTACATGGCCAATCCGCTGGCCGCCGCGGTCGCGTCCGCGTCCATCGACCTGCTGCTGTCGCGCGACTGGCGGGACGAGGTCGACACCATCGAGGCGATCCTGACGAGCGAACTGCACGGCGCCGCCGACCTCAAGGGGGTCGCGGACGTCCGGGTGCTCGGCGCGATCGGGGTGGTGGAGGCGCGCGAGCCGGTGGACGTCCCGTCCGTCCAGGAGATCGCCATGGCGCACGGCGTCTGGCTCCGCCCGTTCGGCACGCTGATCTACACGATGCCGCCGTACGTCTGCACGGACGACGAGGTGCACCACATCGCCGACGCGATCAACGCCATCGCCGAGTCTCTTTAGGGCGGGCCGCGACCGCCCATCGTGGGCGGCGGCCCGAGGGCGCGGGAGTTGTGACGGTTGGTCATGCGACAACTACAGCACGTGCCTACGACAGAACAGCGGCGTCGGCGTCGTCCCCGCCACTTTTGTCTTCGGCGCGCGGCGCCGCATGACGCGCTGGCGGCGGCTTCACACTGCGGCTCTGCGTGACTTCACCCCGTCGTCCTAACCACCGGCTAAGACTCCCGCTATTTTCCGGCCTTTGGCGTTCGGCGTCTGGTGCTCGTTGCCCGGCGCTTCGCTCCCCGCTCCCCGTGGCGCTTGGTGTGCTGGCGGTGGTTCCATGCCCCGGCTCTGGCACGACCTCACCGCCGCCGTCGAAACCACCGACTAACACCCTCACCTGACTCGCCGCCGCCACCTGGCTCATCGCCGCCACCTGGCTCATCGGCATCGCGTGGCTGACCGGCATCGCGTGGGCACTGCGGAAGACGTGGGCGCTGCGGAGGGTGTGGGTTAGCGGAGGGCGTGGGCGGGGTGGCGGTGGCGGGCGGTGGCTGTTCTGTAGACGACGGCGCCGGCGGCGTAGGCGGCTATGACGGCCAGGAGGGTTAGGCCGGCGCGTCCGTCTGAGGGCAGCCAGGTCGCGGCGGCAGCGGCGGACGCGGCGAACATGGCGTTGAACAGCATGTCGTAGACGGCGAACACGCGTCCGCGGTAGGCGTCCTCGATCGTTTCCTGGAGGGTGGTGTCGACGCAGAGCTTCACGCCCTGCGACACGACGCCGAGGACGAAGGCGCCCGCCGCCCAGGGGCGTTCGGCGAACGGCATCCCGAACGCGAGCAGGCTCAGCGCGGCGGCACCGAGGAGCCAGGCCACCCATGCCTGCTTGCTGATTCTCCGTACCACAGGCGGGGTGACCAGTGCGGCGGTGAAATAGCCGGCGCCGGAGACGCCGAGCATGATCGCGAACGTTTCCAGGCCGGTGTCGGGGTCGTCGGCGAAATGGTTGCGGCACAGCAGCAGCGTCATGATCAGGACGATCCCGTACAGGAACCGGTGGAAGGAGATCGCGCCGAGCGCCAGCGCGGCCTGCGGACGCCGGGCGATGTGCCGGGCGCCGTCGACGAGGCCGTCCACCACGGTGCCGAGTGACTCACGAAGCCGCGGCGACTCCGGACCGGCGGCGATGCCGCCCGCTAGGGCGCCCTCCGGCGGGTGCGGGCCGAGCAGCCTCCTCGGCAGCGTCGTCGCGATCACGCCCGCGGCCAGGAACAGCCCGGCCGCCGCGACGAGGATCAGCGCCGTCCCGTGGTTGCCGGTGCCGAAGACGCGCCTGAGGAGGTAGCCGGCGCCGCCGCCGAGGAACGCGATGATCGTCCCGGACGTGACGGAGAACGCGTTCGCCGTCACCAGATGATCGCGCCGGACCACGTGCGGTAGCGCCGCCGACAGTGCCGCCAGGAAGAACCGGTTCACGCCGAGGACGGTCAGCACGCCGATGAAGAAGCCGGGGCCGTCCCGTCCGGCCGCGACCAGGCCTGCTACGGCCAGGACCAGCAGGGCCCGCAGGATCGGCGTCCACAGCAGGATCTGCCGCCGTTGCCACCGGTCGATGAACACCCCGGCGAACGGTCCGAGCGCCGAGTACGGCAGCAGCGTCACCGCGAACGCGGCCGCCGCCTGCGCCGCGGTGGTCTGCCGCTCGGGCGAGAAGAACACGTAGCCCGCGAGAGCCACCTGGAAGACGCCGTCGGTCAGCTGCGATGCCAGCCGCGTGGCATAAAGGCGCCGGAAATCGCGTCCCCGGAGAATCCCCGGCAGCTCGGCAGCCCTCATCCGATCAGGGTAGACGCTGGGTGACCGCGCTAGTTCAGCCAGAGTCGGGTGTAGTCGTAGGCGGCCGTGGTGGGCAGGAATCGGGTCCCGTGGACGCGGGACGAGCGGAAGATCGTCTGGGCGCGGTCGAGCAGTGGGACGATCGGGGCGTCCGCCATGATCCGTTCGTCGGCCCGTTGCCAGCAGGCGGCGGCGCGGGCCGGGTCCGGCGCGGTGAGCGCCTCGTCGATGAGGGCGTTGACCTGCGGGTTGTCGTAGCCGCCGTAGTTGGTGGAGTTCTGCCCGTAGCCGCGCCCGTCGAAAAGGGGCTGGATGATCGAGCGGCCGTTGTTGCCGTACCAGTCGGGCGTCCAGCCGGGGGCGGCGATGTCCCATTCGCCCGCGGCGGTCTTCGCGGGGGTGGCGATCGTGCCTGCGTAGAAGGAGCCGCCCGAGTCGGCGGTGAGCTCGGTCTTCACGCCACAAGAATCGAGGTTCTCCGCGAGGGACTGGGCGATCAGCTTGTGGACGCTGTTGGTGCGGTACGGGAATTTCAACGTGAGGGCGGAGTGCCCCGTTTTGGCCAGGAGGGTGCGGCATTTGGCGGGGTCGCCGGAATCATTTGGCGTCGGGTAATGGTTTGCTGGCGCGTAGCCGGAATTGCCCGGCGGGATGACCGTGTGCAGAGGCTTGGCTACCGATGGGCCACCGACGATCTTGATGAGGGCGCTGCGGTCGACGGCGTACTCGAGGGCCTGCCTGACCTCCCGCTTGCCGAGCGCGCCGCCGTTGCGGGGGCTGCGCGTGTTGAACACCAGGTAGGGGCTGTTGCTCGGCTGCTCCATGATCGCGAAGCGGGCGTCGTCGCGCAGCCGCGGGAGCGCCGACGTCGGGACGGGATGGTCCCAGGCGAGGTCGGCGACGCCCTGCTCGATCTGCTGCTGGACGGCCTCCGGTGAGTCCTGCCCGAGCGTGATCCGGATCTTCTCCACATGCCGTTCGCGGAGCGGGTCGCTGCCCGGACGCCACACCGGATTGTGGCTGAGCAGGTAGGACGTGCCCGGCCGGTAGTCGGTGATCTGGTACGGGCCGTTCGAGATCGTGTGCCGGCGGAAGTCAGGCCCGTCCGGGATGTAGCGGTCGTACTCGCGCGGCGCCGCGGCGGTGAAGGGCAGGGCGAGCAGGTTGAGGAAGTCGCTGGCGGGGCGTTCTAACTCGAACACGAGCGTCGCGTCGTCCTTCGCGCGGACGCCCTCGATCCCGTGATCGCGCTGGTAGGTGGCCATCGCCCCGGCGTCCTGAGCGTTGACGGCGCCGAAGCCGCGGCAGAACTCGTCCATCCCCTTGAGCGTGGAGACGAAGTACCCCTTGCCCCCGGACGGTGACGCCGGGTTGCAGAGCCGTTCGACGCCGCGGACGAAGTCGTGCGCCGTCACCGGACGCGGCGGCTCGGTGTTCCACCGGACGTCCGTGCGCAGGTGCACGGTGTAGGTGCGGCGGTCCTTGCTGATGTCGCCGTTCTCGCGGGTCGGGACGCGCGCGGCCACGTCGGGGTGCACGGGGATCGTCTCGCGGAAGTCGTTGGACGCCCGCGTCCCGAACAGCGTCCGCGCGAACGTGCGGGCGAGCCCGTACGCGCCGACGCTCGCGACGGACGCCGGGTCGAGGTGCTCGACGTCGGACGAGCCGACGACCCGCAGCGTGCCGCCGTCGCGGGGCCGCCCCGCCGCGGACGCGTCGTCGCCGCCCCCGGCGCACCCCGCCAGCCCGATCACGAGCCCCGTCAGCCCCACCGTGATCGTGAACAGTTCGCGTGTCCTCATTGCCCTCACTTGAGAACCTCCGGGGATGCCCCGTCCCTTGAAGGCGGGGAGGAATCGGACCTGCGAGCCGGGCAGGGATCGGTGGTTCACCCTCAGACTAGTTACTGAACGTGCATGATGTGGTACGTTTCGTGGTTTGCCGAGCGAGAACCAAGCCGGCACAAGCTCAAGCCTGATTTTCGGGGAGAGCGGGCTGGTTCAACCCGGCCGGTGTCGAGGGTGTGAGACCTGCTGGTCGGCGGCGGCCGGGGCGGCGCGGCCTGAGCCGGGTAAAAGCAAATACGCCCTGCCAGGGATTCTGGCAGGGCGTATTTATGAGAGCTGTGCCGGCGGCTTTATGGGGGCTGTGCCGGCGGCCGACTTCGCCGCGAGGACTAGCGGTCGAGTTCGCCGCGTAGGGCTAGCGGTCGAGTTCGCCGCGGATGAACTGCTCGACGGCGTCGTGCGCCTGGTCGTCGTTGTACTGCTCGGGCGGCGACTTCATGAAGTAGGACGACGCCGACAGGATCGGCCCGCCGATGCCCCGGTCCTTGGCGATCTTCGCGGCGCGCACCGCGTCGATGATCACGCCGGCGGAGTTCGGGGAGTCCCAGACCTCCAGCTTGTACTCCAGGTTGAGGGGCGTGTCGCCGAACGACCTGCCCTCCAGCCGGACGTAGGCCCACTTGCGGTCGTCCAGCCACGGGACGTGGTCGGACGGGCCGATGTGCACGTCCGCCTTCGCCATCTCGTGCGGGATCTGCGAGGTCACCGACTGCGTCTTGGAGATATTCTTCGACTGGAGCCGCTTGCGCTCCAGCATGTTCATGAAGTCCATGTTGCCGCCGAAGTTGAGCTGGTACGTGCGCAGCAGCTCGACCCCGCGGTCCTCGAACAGCCGGGCCATCACGCGGTGCGTGATGGTCGCGCCGACCTGCGACTTGATGTCGTCGCCGACGATCGGGACGCCCGCGTCGGTGAACTTCCGGGCCCACTCGGGGTCACTGGCGATGAACACCGGCAGCGCGTTCACGAACGCGACCTTGGCGTCGATGGCGCACTGGGCGTAGAAGCGGTCGGCGTCCTCGGAACCCACCGGCAGGTACGACACCAGCACGTCGACCTTGGCGTCCTTCAGCGTCTGGACGACGTCGACCGGCTCGGCGTCCGACTCCTCGACCATGTCCAGGTAGTACTCGCCGAGGCCGTCGAAGGTGTGGCCGCGCTGGACGGTCACGCCGGTCGGCGGGACGTCGGCGAACTTGATCGTGTTGTTCTCGCTGGCGTGGATGGCCTCGGACAGGTCCATCCCGACCTTCTTGGCGTCCACGTCGAACGCCGCGACGAACTCGACGTCGCCCACGTGGTAGTCGCCGAACTGCACGTGCATCAGGCCGGGGACTCGCTGGTCAGGTGCCGCGTCCTTGTAGAACTCGACACCCTGGACGAGCGAAGAGGCGCAGTTGCCCACACCCACTATGGCTACGCGCACCGAACCCATCCGGTTGCTCCTTCTCTCTTGCGGTTGCGATCCTCGCTCGCCCGGAGGGCGCCACCCGGAGGGCCGACGCCGCTCCCGGGCGGGGGACCTGAGGTGGGATTCACCCGTCCCAGGTGGGCCGCCGTCAGCGGCCCTTGTCCCGAGGCTTGTCTTGTCTGTCTTGTTTGTTTGCGTAATCTCTGGCTTGCTGTTCCTGCTCGGCCCGCTCGCGTCCGATCAGCTCGTTGAGCCACCTGACCTCGCGTTCGACGGACTCCAGCCCATGGTTCTGCAGCTCCAGGGTGTAGGAGTCGACCCGCTCGCGGGTTCGCGCCAGGGCGGCCCGGACGCTCTCCAGCCGCTCCTCCAGCCGGCTGCGCCGGCCTTCGAGGATCCGCAGCCGGACGTCGGCGCGGGTGTGCGAGAAGAAGGCGAAGTGAACGCCGAACCCCTCGTCCTCCCACGACGCCGGACCGGCCTCGGTCAGGAGCTCCTGAAGGCGCTCCTTGCCGTCCGCGGTGAGCTTGTAAACGATCTTCGACCGGCGGCTCTGCAGCGCCAGCGCCGTGTTGGGCTCCTCCGGCCGGTCCTCGATGATCAGCCCGTTGGCGAGCAGCTGCTTGAGGCACGGGTAGAGGGACCCGTAGGAGAAGGCGCGAAACATGCCCAGCAGGGTGTTGAGCCGCTTGCGCAGCTCGTACCCGTGCATCGGGGACTCGTGCAGCAGGCCGAGCACGGCGAGCTCCAATACGCCCGCGCCCTTCCTGGCCGCCATCGTCCCACCTCCGCAGAGCCGGATGTCTCGATCCGATGTATCGAGCTAATGTATCGACTCGATACATCGCCAAGATACGTAGCGCGGGCCGTCCTGGCAAGTGCCGCTCCGCTCCGGTGTCCTGACCAGGGACGACGACAGGCTGTGACGCTGCACGCGCCGTGTGCGGGCGGGGCGCCGGATCCGCCCAGGTGGCGTGCAAATACGACGAATTCAGGGTGTAAGTGGGTGAAGTGTGTCAAAGTTGCGCCTGAAACCATCTGGCGATGTCGTACGTACCAGGCCACGGGGAGCGGAGCCCCGAGCGGTAGCCGAACAAGGAGGAGCCAGCGCCCGCAGGGTCCGGCCGGAACGTTGACCAGCCAGAACGTCACTTAGCCGTGCACGTGCTCCTCCCGCTCACCAGCCCGCACAGTACGCTTCGGACCGGCGCACAGCCGCCGCTCTGAGTCCGGTGGGTGACCCCCGGCCCTCGGCACACCGTTGTCCCCTGTTGATGAGGTCGTGTGAGTAATCCAAGCCAGCCCCGACCGGAACCCGGGTCGCAGCGGCCGGGCGGGCAGCAGAACCCCCGTCCCGGCGATTCCGGCGACCCCGGAGCACCGGGCGCCCGTCCCGAGTCCGCCGCATCTGGTCTGCCAGGCGCGCCGGGGACATCGGACGGGCCGCAGGACCACCTCCCGAGCTTCATGGGCGGCCACTCCGTTCCAGGCGGCACGCCCTCCGCGGCCCCCTCGTCCGGCTCGTCCGGTTTGGGTGGCGCGGGCGCACCGCCCGGCCACGGCATGCCCAACGAGCCGGGCGCGCTCAGCGGAGGCGCCGCGTCCGCCGGCCCTGGCACGCCTGGCGCCTCCCCCTTGAGCGAACCGGGTTTTCCGGGCTCGGGTGGATCGAACGGTTCGAGCCCGTTGGGCGGCTTTGGGCAGGGTGACGCTCCCGGTGGGGCGACGCTCCCTGAGGCCGGTGACGCGTTGGGCGGTTCTTGGACGGCCGGGCCTCCGAGCGGGCCGAGCGGGCCGAGTGCGTCGAGCGGGCCTAGCGGGGTGAGTGGCCCGGGAGGGGCGACGGCGCCCGAAGGGCTGGGGGCCTTTGGCGATGCGGGCCCGCGGAGCAGCCCCGGCGGCGGCGGGTGGTCGGGCGGATCCGGTCCGTCCGAGATGCCGGGCGGAGGTTCCGCGCCCGGCGGGCCGAACGTACCGAACCTACCGGGCGGGCCTGGTGGTCCCGGTGGGCCGGGTATGGCGCCTATGGGTGGTGCCCCGGCTGGAGGACGCGGGCCCGGTGGGTCGGGGATGGGCGGTCCCGGCGGGGCGAACATGCCTGGTGGGCCTGGAGGCGTTGGCGGGCCTCGGACGCCGAACGCGTCCGGCATGGGACGTGCTCCTGGATCGGGCGGACGGACGGGCAGGCATGCCGCCGGTGCGCCCGGTGCGCCCGGTGCGCC
>JBOHBY010001271.1:0-10244 GCA_050698635.1 Spirillospora sp. | reverse complement strand
TCGCAGCCGGGCTACCGGGCCGACGACCTCGCCGCGCCGGAGGTCACCGCGCCGGTGCCCGCCGAGCTGCGCGGCACGGCGACCTGGTTCGGCGGTCTGCACGACGGCTTGGGGGCGGGAGGGGAGGGCGCGGCGGACGGGGCGGCCTACCCGGCGGTCGACTCCGAGGGGGACGCCGGGGGATGCGCGGACGCCCCGTCCGGCTGCGTCGCCTTTCCCTACCTGTCACTCGGCAGCGTCGTCACCGTCGGTAACGAATGCGCCGGACGCGCGGCGCCGGTGCCGGTCGTGGAGTGCGGGTGCGTGGCGGCCCGCTTCTGCGACCGCTGCGTGGACTGCGGCGCGTCCCCGCGCGGACGGATCGTGGAGCTGACGCCCGCCGCGTTCGCGGGGCTCGGCGGCGACCTGGAGGCGGGCTGCTTCAACGCCGTCGTCCGTCCCGGCGCGCCGGCCGCGATGCCGAAGGTCGTGGTGGAGGTCGCGGAAACGGCGGAGGTGGCGGTGGCATGGTGACCGTGTTCCAGAACACGCAGGTCCTGCTGCTGGCGGCGGTGCTGCTGGCGGCGGGCCTGGCGAAGCTGACGGTCCGGGAGGAGGTGGCGGACGCGTCGCACCATGTCCATGGCGTGCCGGTACCGGCCGGTCTCGCGCGGCTGACGGCGCTGCGCGGCAGCCGCCGGATGACGGTCGGGCTCGGGGTCGGCGAGGGCGTGCTCGGGATGGCGCTGCTGGTGACGTCGCATCTGTCGGTGCGGCTGGCGACGACGGTCGTGTTCGCGGGCGCGACGTGGTTGGTCGGCGAGCTGCGGGTCCGGCGCCCGGACGCCGGATGCGGCTGCTTCGGCGGGCTCAGCGGCAGGAAGGTGGAACGGCGCAGTGTGCTGCGGGCGGTGCTGTTCACCGGCGCGGCGGTCGCGTCGCTCGGCGCGCCGCTCGCCGGACTGGACGTACTGCGGGACGTCCATTCGCCGGTCGGGCTGGTGTTCGCGGTGGAGCTGGCGCTGTTCGCCGCGCTGTCCCCCGAACTGGCCGCGCTGGTGGAACGGCGCGGGCTGCCGCACGGACCGGGACGCATGGCGATGCCGTGCGAGCGGCGGCGGAGCCCGATCGAGGAGACGTACGCGACGCTCTACGACAGTCCCGCGTGGGTCGAGCACGAGAACGTCGTCGCGAGCGCGGTGCCGCTGGACGTGTGGCGGGAGGGCTGCTGGCGTTTCGTCGTCTTCCCGGCCCGGGTGGACGACCGGGACGTCGAGATCGTGTTCGCGGTGTCGACCGCCGAACGCGAGAGAACCGTCAGATCGGCCTTGGTCGTGCCGGCACCAGACGCGGACCTCTCCGCGGCTCTTTGACCTGGCGTCACCAGCCGCCGCCGTCGGTGTCGTCGTCCTGCGGGTCGGCTTCGTCGCGTCCGAACTCGTCTTCTTGACGGCCGCGGGTTCCGCGTCGCTTCTTCCCGCCTCCGGTCAGGCTGGAGGGAAATCCGTCCCGCCCGTCGGAGTATCCGTCGTCCTGCGCGGGTGGCCGTCCGCCCTGGTCCTGCCGCATGGAGAACTCGTCGGACGTCTCGTCGTCGTCGGCGTACTCGTAGTCCCGATCCTGGCCGCGGAACCGGTCATCGTGTCCCATGTCTCCCCCAGGGGCGACTCGTACGTGGCACGCACGGTCTTACCCGCGTGGCTCCGCGCATGCCACGCCACCCGCCGATCTTCAACTCTCTAGAGCTTTCTACAAAAAAGCTTAGAGAAGCTTAGAAACAGCCAGACGGCACGCGAGCAGAATCTATGACTTTCTTACGCCGCCACTAGAGAGCCGAATATTCACCGGACGACAACGACTCCATGCCGCTTTCTACCGCTCTCTAGCCTTCTCGCTAGAAAGCACTATGGAGCCGAAGTGTGCGAGTGAGGGTGGATCGGGCTGGGATCGGGGTGGATCAGGCGGGCTGGGAACGGAGGAACTGGCCGAAGTGCGGCACGGTGAACGCGACCATGCCGCGTTCGGCGCTGTAGATGAGGCCCTTCTTGATGAGCCCGTCGCGGGCGGGCGACAGGCTGGACGGCTTGCGGCCGAGCTCGTCGGCGACCGAGGCCGTCGGCACCGGGTCGTCGCCGAGCATCGCCATGGCGCGCATGTAGTCGCGCTCGGCCGGGGTGGCGCGCTCGTAGCGGCTGCCGAAGAAGCCGACGGCGAGCTCACTCTCCGCCTCCGGCGCGGCGACCTTGATGTCGTCGGCGGTGATCGGGGTGTCGGGCGCGACGTCCCAGACGACCTTCGCGTACGCCTGGACGAAGTACGGGTAGCCGTCGGCCGCGCCGTACAGCGCGTCGAGCGCGTCCTCGGTGAACGTGACCTCCTCCCTCTCGGCCGGGGCCAGCAGGGCGTGGTCGGCCGACTCGCGGTCGAGCCGGTCGATACGGGCGTAGCGGAACAGGCGCTCGGAGTAGGACTTGCTCGCCGACAGGACGGCCGGCAGATGCGGCAGCCCGGCCCCGACCACGATCAGCGGGCCGCCCACCTGCGACAGCTCGTGGCACGCGGCGCACAGCGCGGACACGTCGTCGGAGGGGATGTCCTGCATCTCGTCGACGAACAGGGCGATCCCGGCGCCGACGTCGGTGGCGACGGACGCGGCGTCCACGAACAGCTCGGTGAGGTCGATCTCCAGGTCGCCGGAGTCGGCGCGGCCGCGCGTGGCGGGCACGTCGATGCCGGGCTGCCAGCGGTGCGCCCGCGCCTTGCTCTTCCCCGGCGGCTCAGGCTCCGACTGCGCGAACGCCTTGAGCACGCCGAGGAAGTCCTCGATGCGGTCGGGGGCGCGGTGCCGGGGCGCCAGCTCCCGGACGGCCCGGTGCAGCGCGGACGCGACCGGCCGCCGGATCGACTGGTCGGGCCGGGCCTCGATCTTCCCCGTCCCCCACAACCGCTGGATCGCCATCGACCGGAACGCGTTGAGCAGCACGGTCTTGCCGACCCCGCGCAGCCCGGTGACGATCATGCTGCGCTCGGGGCGGCCGCGGGCCACCCGTTCGAGCACCACCTCGAACTGCTTGAGCTCACGGTCGCGGCCGGCCAGCTCCGGAGGGCGCTGCCCGGCGCCAGGGGCATAGGGATTGCGCACGGGGTCCACGCTCTCGGACTCTATGAGGCGATATAGCTGTGGCCGTAGATTTGCGTAGAAACCGCTACGGCGTGTCGCGTGCTCACGCCGCCTCCCGTGACGCGCCTGCCCCTGCGCCAGCCCGGGTCCTGACCCAGGCCCAGGCCCAGGCCCCGTGGCGATGGTCGCCGCCATGTGGCCTCCCCGGAGCGAGCGCGTGTTCGATCAAGCAGGTCGAACTTCTGTTCGACTATTCGAACACAGTAGCGCATGCGCCCGCACCCGTCACCCGAACTCCGGAACTCCCGCGAACGGGAATCAGGTCAGGCCAGCGGCTCGTCGGCGGACGACTGGTGCGGCACCTTCTCGGCGGGGACGGTGCCCATCCGCCCTGCCTGGAAGTCCTCGAACGCCTGGACGATCTCGTCGCGGGTGTTCATCACGAACGGTCCGTACCGGGCGATCGGCTCCCGGATCGGCAGGCCGCCGAGGATGAGGATCTCCCAGCCGTTCGCGCTGCCCGCGGGCTGGACGTCGGCGGCGCGGACGACGAGCCCGTCCTCCGTGCCCTTGTTGTGCGAGCCCGCGAAGACGGCGAGCCGGCCCTCGTCCAGCGCGGCCTCTTCGGCACCGGCCGTCCCGCGTCCGGACAGGACGTAGACGAGCGCGTTGAAGTCGCGCGGCCAGGGCAGCGCCAGCCGGGCACCGGGCGCGACGGTCGCGTGCAGGTAGTTGATCGGCGTGTAGGTGACGCCAGGGCCGTCATATCCGGCGATCGACCCCGCGATGACGCGGACGAGCGACGAGCCGTCGTCGGCGGCCAGCAGCTTGACGTCCCGCGCCTCGATGTCCTGGTAGCGCGGCGGGACCCACTTCTGGGCGCGCGGCAGGTTGACCCAGAGCTGGATGCCGTGGAACAGCCCGCCCTTGGCGACGAGTTCGGGCGGCGGCTGCTCGATGTGCTGGATCCCGGACGCGGCCGTCATCCACTGGGTGGCGCCGTCGGCGATGAGGCCACCGCCGCCGGTGGTGTCCTGGTGCTGGAACGCGCCGTCGATGATGTAGGTGACGGTCTCGAAACCGCGGTGCGGGTGCCAGGGCGTGCCCTTCGCCTCGCCCGGCGCGTACTCGACGGCGCCCATGTGGTCGAGGAGCAGGAACGGGTCGGCCAGGGCCAGGTCGGTGCCCGGGAAGGGGCGCCTGACCTGGAAGCCCTCACCTTCCAGGTGACGCGCCGCGGTCACGATCTTCGCGACGCGGCGCCAGTCGGTGCCGGCCTCCGGCAGCACCGGCAGGCGGGGCAAAGTCAGCGGGTCGGCCATCACGGCGGGCATGTGGTCCTCCGATCGTTCGGGCCCCGTCCTCGGTCGGGCGGTGCGCGGCGTACAGCCGGAACCTAGTTGATGGTTCAACTATTCCCCTTGCAAGGGGGACCCGAGGTGTCCTGCTAACGTGAAGATAGTGCGCATTAGTTGAAGGTTCAACATGTGGACTATCATCGTGGGATGACCGAACCTCGCTGGCTCGACGCCGCCCAGCAGCGCGATTGGCGGGCTTACGTGGACGGCAGCATCCGGCTCACCGAGATCATGGACCGTGATCTGAAGACCCGGCACGGGCTGTCGGTGTCGGAGTACGAGATCCTCGTCCGCCTGTCGGAGGCGCCGGAGCGGCGGCTGCGGATGGCGGAGCTGGCGGCCAACGCCAGCCAGTCGCGCAGCCGGCTGTCGCACACCTGCTCCAGGCTGGAGTCGAAGGGCCTGGTCAAGCGGGACAGCTGCGCCAACGACAAGCGCGGGGTCTTCGCCCACCTGACCGACGACGGCTTCGCCGCGCTGGAGCGCGCCGCCCGCGACCACGTCGAGACCGTCCGGACGTACTTCATCGACATGATCGCCCCCCAGGACCTCGAAGCCATCGGACGCGCCTTCACCCGCGTCTGCGAACGCCTCGGCTCCACGACCCCCTGATCACGACCACCTGATCACGACGACCTGATCACGCTGACCTGATCACAGGGGGACGGTGACGCCGGTGAGGAAGCCGACGGAGACCAGGGTCAGGAACACCCAGGCGAGCATCATGCCGTAGCCGAACGTCCGCCACCGTCCGCCGACCTTCCACACCAGCAGGCCGCCGAGCCCGAACGCCAGCACGAGCAGCGTGACGAACTGCGGCAGCAGGCTCGGACGGCGGCTGGTCATCAGCGGCGCGTACATCATCACCGCGTCGACGAGCAGGAACATGCCGAACCCCGACGCGAGCGCCTTGACGTCCCGGCCGAGGAAGGCGCGGGCGCGCTCCGCGAGGACCTGGGCCCGGTCCGGCTCCGCCGGCGCGCGCGCCCCCTGCTCGACCTCCACGTTGTGCGCCACGGCGAAGATCTCGTCTTCAAGGCTTGGGAGGTCCCTCTCCTGAGGTTCCACCATCCCGGCTCCCCTGGGGCCGGACATCGCCGGACGACATGCCCGGCGGACGGATGAGGTCACGGCCCGTCCGTCCCGGCCCCTTTCCGGCGGGCGCGCCGTCAAACGCACCGTAGCGAACCAGGGTGCAGGGCGCACGCCACGGGAACGTGCCATGCTGGAAAGATGCCAGGTAGAGGGCCTGTTCGCAGCGCGGCTCTGGTCGCCGCGCTGGCCATGGCCGTGTCGGTCGCGGCCGGTTGTGGCCGCGGCGACGGCGACTCGGACGAGACGTCCCCGCCCGCGACACCGCCGACCGCGTCCGGGCCGGGCGCCTCCCCGTCCCCGACGCCGACGGCACCGGCCGGGTTCCAGGCGAAGATCGGGAAGGTCACCGCCGGGGACCTGCGGTACTCGTGGCGCAGGGGATGCCCCGTCCCGCCGTCCGGGCTCCGGATGATCGAGATGACCTACTGGGGCATGGACGACAGGTCGCACACCGGCGGACGTCTCGTCGTCAACGCCAAGGAGGCCAAGGACCTGGTCACGGTGTTCGAGAAGCTGTACGACATGCGCTACCCGATCGAGCGCATGGAGCCGGTCGACAAGTACGAGGGCAGCGACTTCGATTCGATCGAGGCGAACAACACCTCGGCGTTCAACTGCCGTCCGGCGACCGGGTCGAGCTCGTTCTCCCAGCACGCGTACGGTCTCGCGATCGACATCAACCCGTGCCAGAACCCGTACGTCTACGCGGACGGGCGCATCGCCCATCCCGACTGCAAGAAGTACAGGAACCGCCGCAACGACGACCCCGGCGTCATCCACGCCGGTGACAGGGTCGTGAAGGCGTTCGCGTCGATCGGCTGGGGCTGGGGCGGCGAATGGAGCGGCGCCAGGGACTACCAGCACTTCTCCAAGTCAGGCCGCTGAACCGGCGTGCGGGCCGGGCGTCAGCCCATCGCCAGGACGGCGACCACGATGAGCACGACGACGACCACGACCGCGGCGATGCCGCCGATGAGCGCGACGTTCGGGCCGGACTTCGGGGGCGGCTGCTGGTTCGCGAAGCTCTGGAACTGGTGGGTGGTCCCTGCCGGATCCTGGGGTGTCTCTGACATGCCGACGAGAGTAACGGATCAAATACGCACGAGCCGGACACCTTCGGGCGCATGTCGCCCATTTCGGGCTCTCAGGCGGAGAGTGTGGGATTCGAACCCACGAGGACTGTCCCCAGCCCTGGGCGCTTTCAAGGCGCCTGCACTAGTCCACTATGCGAACTCTCCAGATGACCAACGCCCACGATAGCGGTCGGCCACCACTGCCCTCGACCGCATAACGCGGGTACGTCACAGCGAGACGTGTGCGTGCGATCGCGGGCACGCGCACGGGCCCGAGCCCCCCGAGGTGTACTCCATCGCGCCCGCGCCTTGCCACCGCTCCTTCCCGGACCATGCCGTCACCCGGACGGGAAACTCGGCGACCCGGCGTGCGTTCTTCTCGTCGAGGGTGACGTTCAGCGTGTTCGTTCCGATCGCCTGACATCCCACCGAAGCGCAGGTGACCACACCCGCTTCGCGCGTGACGCGTGACTCCACGCAGGGCAGGTCGCCGACGCAGACACGGATGCGGCCGCCGTCCGACGCGTTCCAGTCGATGCCGGAGATGCTGACCCGCACGGGCAGCGGGCACGGCGCACACAGCGGCCGCCCCTCGGACGCCGACGACGAGCAGCCCACGCACAACGCCATCACCACCGCGGCGGACACCGTCCACGATCTACCGATCATGGACGCTTCGACGCGCCACACCCCTCACGGTTCCACGGCGGCATCGTCGGCCGGGCGGCGGACGGCGTAGCCGGAGATCGACGGCCAGCGGACGGTCATGACGATCGACTCCTCCTCCGCGCACCACGAATGGTCGACGCCGCGCCCCCACACCACGTAGTCGCCCTGCTCGGCCAGGACCACGTCACCCTCCGGGAACTCCAGCCGGAACCGGCCGCTGACCAGCACAAGCAGCGCGGTGCGTTTCTCGCCGCTCGTCCACCGGGCACGCCGCTCCCCCTTCGGATGGACGCCCCACTTGATCTCGACGTCGTCGCTGTGGCGCGGGTCGCCCGGCGGTTTGAAATGGCCGAGCAGCCAGCCGCTGTCACCGGCGGCGTCCGGGCCCGCCTTACCCACGTACACGCCGTCCACAGGTCGGGACCCTAGCGCCAGGCCCCAGCGCACCGTCGAGCGACGCGCCCGGCCCGGCGGACCTCAGGACTGGGCGGGACGCTGGTACGCGAAGCCGTCGCCGACCACGGCCGCGAGGTTCAGGTACGCCTCGCGTGTCGTGGGGGCGAGCTGCTCCAGCTCGACCTCCGCGCCCTCCTCCAGGTGGTCGTCGTACGGGATGCGGACGACGGCGCGGCAGCGGCTCTCGAAGTGCGCCTGGAGCTTGTCGAGGTCGACCTGGCTGCGGGTCCGGTTGCGGACCATCGACAGCACGACCACGCCGTTGCGGACGAGATGCCCGTGGTCGTGCGCCTCCAGCCAGTCCAGCGTCGCGCTCGCGGAGCGGGCACCGTCCACCGACGGGGAGCTGACGAGGACGAGCTGGTCCGCCAGGCTCAGCACGCCCGCCATCGCCGAGTGCAGCAGCCCGGTTCCGCAGTCGGTGATGCAGATCGAGTAGTACTGCTCCAGGACGACGGCCACGGCGGCGTAGTCCTCGGCGCTGAACGCCTCACTGACCGCGGGGTCACGGTCGGACGCCAGGACTTCGAGCCGCGCCGCGTTCTGCGAGGTGAACGCCCGGACGTCGGCGTACCGGTGGATCTGGTCGCGGTTGTTGAGCAGGTCGCGGACGGTCGCGGCCGTCTCCAGCCGGACCTTGTCGGACAGCGTCCCGCGGTCCGGGTTGGCGTCCACCGCGATCACGGTGTCGCCGCGCAGCGACCCCAGCATCGAGCCGAGCCCGGTCGTGGTGGTCGTCTTGCCGACGCCGCCCTTCAGCGACATGACGGCGACGCGGTGGTGCCCGCCCGCCACGGTGGTGCGCGCCCGCGCGGTGAGGTCCTTGCGCCGGACGTCGCCCTGCGACTCCCCCGGATGGATGTTGCCCGCGGTCGCCTTGTAGACGGCGCGCCGCCAGCCGGACGACGGCGCGATGCGACGCTCGCCCAGGAGGTTCTCGGAGCTCAGGCTGTCGGCGTTCTCCGGCTGCCCGGGCGGTTGTTGCTGGGACGGCTGCCCGGGATAGCCCTGGCCGGGCTGCATCATCGGGTTGGGCCCCTGCGGGTACCCGCCCTGGTCCTGCTGCGGACCAGCGGGATACCCGTACCCCTGCAACGGCTGCCCGGTGTTCGGATCGACCGGCTGATACGGCTGCCCGGTGTTCGGATCGACCGGCTGATACGGCTGGCCCGTCGCCGGGTCAACCTGCGTATAGGGCTGGCCTGTGCCTGGGTCGACCTGCGTGTAGGCCTGGGCGGCGGCGTTCGGGTCGTACTGCGCGTACGGCTGGCCGGTGTTCGGGTCGTAGGGCTGGTAGGGCTGGAGGGCGTTGGGGTCCAGCATCGGCGGGAACTGCTGCTGGGCGGGCGCGCCGGGGTCGAAGGCCAGGGGCTGGCCGGTCTGGGGGTCGACCGGGACGTACGGCTGCCCGGTGGCGTCGGTGTCCTGCGGGTACGGCTGACCGGTCGTGGGGTCGATCGGCTGGTACGGCTGGCCGGTTCCTTCGGCGTCCCGCTGGGGGAATTGCTCGGACGGGTAAGGCGGCAGTTGCTCGAAAGGGGGAGCGGCGTTGCCGTTGGCGTCGAACGACGGTTGCTGGGACGGATCAGGCTGGTACGGCGGCTCCTGCGGCTGGCCACCTTGAGGCGCCGGGGCCGGGGCCGGGGCCGGAGCCGGGACCGGGGCCTGTGCTTGCGACGGGTCGTAACCCTGATAGCCGCCCGGGGCGGAGTACGGCGGCGGCAGCATCCCTGCCTCGTACGGCTGCTGCATGGGGTCGCCCTCGTAGGGCGGAGGCAGCGGGGGGCCGAAGCTCTCGGGGGGCTGCTGGAACGTGGGAGGTGGCGCGGCGAGCCAGGGGTTGGCGTTGGGGTCGGTCTGCTCGGTCGGGGGCTGCGGCACGGGCCGGCCTGGGACCGGAGGCCCGCCCTGGGGCTCGTGCTGGGCGGCCTCCCCCGGCGGCGCGTTCTCCTGCTCGGCCGGCCCCTGCTGCTCTGCCGGTTGCCCGGTCGATTCCCCGCTCATCGCGTCCAGAGAGGCCAGTCGCTCCTCCAGGGAGCGCCCGTCGTGCTCGTTCCTTGCCACCGTTCTTCCCCCTCGGGCACGCCTCTGATGATCAACACGGTGCGGGCGGGCAAAATGGCCCCCACGCAGGATACCCGTGCGTCATTACCACGCATCCATAGAGGAGATCGACGTTTACGCGGTCTCGGGCCGGTCGGCGGGGGCACGTCCGGTCCCCGGTAGCGTGGCCGGTATGCATGCGATCGTGATCCGCGAGCCGGGGGACGCGAATGTCCTGGAGTGGACGCGGGTCCCGGGTCCGGCGCCGAAGCCGGGCGAGGTGCTGATCGACGTCGCGGCGAGCGCGGTCAACCGCGCCGACGTCATGCAGCGCAGGGGGTTCTACCCGCCGCCGGACGGCGCACCGCCGTATCCGGGCCTGGAGGTGTCGGGCCGGGTGGTCGAGCTCGGCGCGGACGTGACCGGCGGCCCGGCCCCGGGCGACGAGGT
>JBOHBY010001270.1:0-1778 GCA_050698635.1 Spirillospora sp. | reverse complement strand
GCGCTGGAACACCGCGCGGTGATCGTCGCCGACGACCCCGCCTCCGGACTGGCTGCGCTGGCGGCGGGCGAGCCGTCCGGGAGCCTGGTGACCGGGGTCGCCACGGCCGGGTCGACGGCGTTCGTGTTCTCCGGGCAGGGCGCGCAGCGGCTCGGCATGGGCCGCGAGCTGCATGAAGCGTTCCCGGTGTTCGCCGAGGCCTTCGACGAAGTGTGCGCCGCCCTGGACGCGCACCTGGACCAGCCCATTCGCGACGTGATCTGGTCTGACGCCGAGCTGCTCGACCAGACGGTGTTCACCCAGGCAGGGCTCTTCGCGATCGAGGTGGCGCTGTTCCGGCTGCTGCGTTCGTTGGGGGTGCGTCCTGCGCTCCTGGCCGGTCATTCGATCGGTGAGTTGGCCGCCGCGCACGTCGCGGGCGTGTGGTCGCTGGAGGACGCGGCCACGCTCGTCGCCGCGCGCGGACGCCTGATGCAGGCGCTTCCCTCCGGCGGTGCGATGGCGGCGGTGCAGGCGTCCCATGACGAGGTCGCCGCCCTCCTCGTTGACGGTGGCCCGGTGGGGATCGCGGCGGTGAACGGGCCGGACTCGGTCGTCGTGTCGGGAGCCGAGGACGAGGTCACCCGCATCGTCGACCACTTCACCGCCCAAGGCCGCAAGACGACCAGGCTGCGGGTGTCGCACGCGTTCCACTCCCCGCTCATGGACCCGATGCTCGACGACTTCCGCAAGGTCGCCGAAAGCCTCGCCTACGCGGAGCCGTCCACCCCGATCGTGTCGACTCTGACCGGGCAGCTTGCGGCGCCCGACCAGATCGGAACGGCGGAGTACTGGGTGCGGCATGTACGGGACGCGGTGCGTTTCGCCGACGCCGTCCAGGTGCTGCACACAGAAGGCGCGACCAGATTCCTTGAGGTGGGGCCGGACGGGGTGTTGTCGTCTCTGGTCTCGTCGGCCTTGGACGAGGCCACAGCCGCCCCAGCGCTACGCGGCGCACACGACGAATCCACCGCGTTGTTCACCGCGCTCGGACACCTCCACGCCACCGGCGCCGACGTCGACTGGCGAGCCGTGTTCGCCGGGCGCGACGCCCGCCGGGTGGAGCTACCCACCTACGCCTTCCAGCGCAAGCGGTACTGGACGGAACCGGCCGCGAGCGTCCGGGCCGCCCAGGCGGCGGAGCCCGTGGGTGTCGACGCGTGGCGCTACCGGATCGTGTGGAAGCCGGTGCCGGAGCGTCCGGAGGGCTCGCTGTCCGGGACTTGGCTGGTGGCCGTCCCGGAGGGGCACGGCGACAAGGAGACGGTCACCGCGATCAGCGAAGGGCTCGCGGCGCGCGGCGCGCGGGTCGTCCCGATGGAGGTGGCGGCGGACGAGGACCGAGCCGTGCTGTCCCAACGGGTAACCGACGACGTTGCTGGTGTGCTGTCGTTGCTTGCGCTCGACGATCGCGTCCATCCGCGGCATTCCACGCTGACGCTGGGGGCCGCGGCGACGATCACGCTGGCGCAGGCGCTGGGCGACGCCGGAAGCGAGGCGCGGTTGTGGTGCGTCACGTCCGGGGCCGTGGCCGTCGACCGGTCGGAGGAGCTGACCGATCTGGCGCAGGCGTCGCTGTGGGGCCTCGGGACGGTGCTCGGGCTGGAGAGTCCCGCGACCTGGGGCGGCATGGTCGACCTGCCCGCCACGTTGGACGAGCGGGCGGTGCGCCGCCTGTGCGGGGTGCTGTCGGGCGCGGACGGTGACCAGGTCGCGATCCGTCCTGCCAAGGTCGCCGC
>JBOHBY010001269.1:0-4134 GCA_050698635.1 Spirillospora sp. | reverse complement strand
GATCAGCAGCGACCGCTCAAGCCGCCCGCCCCAGCGGCCGGACAGCAGTTCCGCGCCCTTCGGGTCGAGGGCCAGGCCGCCGAGGACGGTCACGTCCGGCGGCGGTGGCCCCTGCTCGGGATCGGGTGCGGAGGCGCGGCCCCGGCGGGCGCCGGCGAGGATCCGGTCGACCTCGGCGATCGAGGCACGGAAGTCGCGCGGGTCGGCGAGGACGAGCACGCCGACCGGCGGCCCGCCGCGCATCTGAGCCGTCAGCGCGGAGACGCGTTCGCGCAGGTGGGCGACCTGTTCCAGGGTGGCGCGGGTGAGCAGGACGACGAGGTCGGCCTCCCGCAGCAGCCCGGTCAGCGGCGTGTCCGCGCCGAGCCGTCCGCAGTCGGCGATCACGTCGACCGGGGTGAGGCCGGCGAACGCGCGGCCGAGCGGGCTCCACAGCCAGGTCATCGCCTGCGCCTGCTCGGCGTTGGTGGTCCCGACGAGCACGTCGAGGCCGCCGACGAGCCGCTGGCAGTGCTCGGCGATCTGGTCGGGACGCAGGCCGCGGCGGGCCGTGGCGGCGAGGCTGAGCAGGCCGCGGGACGGGTTGAGCATGCCGCCCGGACCGTCCCCGCCGTCCGCCGGGAGCCGGTACACCAGGTCGCCGCCCGCCTGGTCGCACTCCGCGACCAGCACTGGACGCGGCCATACCGCACCGAGCGCGACGGCCGCCGTCGTGACGCCCGGTGCCCCCTTGTCGGCCGCGAGCGCGATGAGGGCCACCGTCAGTTACCGCCCGTGCCTGGATTCGGGGCCCCGCTCTCCGGGGTGACGGGCACGGTGCCGCCGCCCCCGCCGGGGTTCGTGCCGCCCGGCTGCTGCTGGCCTGGCTGCTGCTGGCCTGGCTTGGTCGGCGTGGCGGGAGCGGCGGGCGGTGGGACGGTGGCGTTCGTCCCTGCGGGGATCAGCGCGACGGCGATCGTCCCGGCGGAGGCCGCCTGCGTCACCAGCGGGGCGTCCGCCGGGGCGACGGCGACGCTCACCGTGGTCTGCTCGGAGCGCAGCCGGGTGCCGCCGAGACCGCCTCCCCCGCCGCCGCCGTCGCTCATGCCGACGACGATCGCGTCCTGGGAGAGGACCGTTCCTGGGCGCGGACCACCGCTCGTCGCGCCGCCGACCGCGTAGAGCATCACGTGCCTGCCGACGCTCACGCCGACGTCGCCGCCACCGGACGGGAACTGCCCCGCCTTCAGCGCGAGCCCGACGATCAGGCGGCCGCTCGACGGCGCGTCCGCCGGGCTGATCATGGAGTTGGTCAACAGCGCGCCCTTGACCAGCGGGACGGCGGCGATGTGGCGGGTCACCTTCGCCCGCTCCGACCAGTCGAGGTACTGGATCCCGGTGTCGCCGACCTGGACCTCTTCGAGGGCGCCGACCGGGATGGCCTGCCCGGCCGCGACCGGCTGCGCGATCCGGATCGCCGACACGCGCTCGCCGCTGGCCATCACCAGGTACGCGCTGGCGAGGGCACCACCGAGGATGAGCAGCAGCGCCAGCGCCGCCAGTGCCGGTTTGCGTTCGCGCGGGGACGCGGGGAGCCGCTGCCCGCCGGACGTGCCGAGGCCGGTACGCCCGAGCCCCGCCGCACCCCCCTCGGAGACGGTCGACTGGTTGGACTTCATCGGGCCCTTCCTGACTGGGGGGCGACCCCCAGACCCCCGGGCCGGTGCCCGACGGTCCTCGCTCCGCTGCGGTCGTCGGACACTCGCGCTCCCTTCCCGCCCTGCTCGCGGCCTGTTCCACAGGGCCTGCGCAGCACCGGGCGATCCATGCTTGCGGGGGCGGCGAGGTCACGTCAATGGATTCGGTGAACGCGTGCCGCGCGATATCGGGCCGTACCGCGATGACCTGCGAAATCGCCGATCACATGGCCACTTACCATCAGTCACACGCGTCACTGACCCCGGGGGTGGACGCCCTGGATGCCGCCCGGGTTACGGCTTTAGTCCGATGAGGCGTCCGAGGAGCGTCATCGTGTGGTCGAAGTAGTCGGCGCGTGCGGATTCGTCGATCAGGTTGGTGTACTGGCCGAAGATTTCGAAGCTGACCGTCCCGTAGAGGCCGGCCCAGGACGTGACGGCGCGGGCGATGACGTCGTCGGGGACGTCCATGCCGACGAAGGCGCGGACGCGGTCCAGGCCCTCCGCGATCGAGGGCGGCGGGGGCGGGCCGTCCGGCTCGGGGGCGATGGCTCCGGCGGCGTGCGCCTCGGTGATGATCCGGGCGAGGACGACCGTGTCGCGGACGGCGGCGGCGACGGTGTCGTCCGGCGCCTTGTAGCCGGGGACGGGCGACCCGTACAGCAGGGCGTACTCGTGCGGATGCGCGAGCGCCCAGTCCCGGACGGCCCGGCAGACGGCGAGCCATCGTCCGGCGAAGTCGTGCGCGGCGCTCTTGGCGAAGCGGGCGTCGGCGCGCTCGACCGCCTCGCCGACCGCGTTGTACCCGTCGATGATCAGCAGGGTGAGCAGGTCGTCGCGGCTCGGGACGTACCGGTAGATCGCCGAGGACGCCATGCCCAGCTCGCGCGCGACCGCGCGCAGCGACAGCCCGGCGGCGCCCGCCGTGGCCAGCTGCCGTCTCGCCGTCTCGGTGATCTCGCGGATCAGCTCCGCCCTGACCCGCTCCCGTGCCGTCCGACTCGCGCTCATGGCGTCCAGATTAGCAGAGCGTCGCACCAAAACGAGAGCACTGCTCTTGACATCACCGCTCTCAGGGGAGAGCATTGCTCTCGTAACGGAGCACCGAGCACAAGGAGAGAGCAATGGGCAAGCACGTGATCGTCGGAGCGGGGCAGGTCGGGGCGCATCTGGCCAGGCGGCTCGTCGGGCAGGGGCACGACGTCGTCGTCGTGACCCGTTCGGGCTCGGGGCCCGACGGTGTCGAGAAGGTCGCCGCCGACGTCGGCGACCAGGCCCGGCTGACCAGCGTCACGCGGGGCGCCGACGCGCTCTACAACTGCGTCAACCCGCGCTACCACCGCTGGACGCAGGACTGGCCGCCCATGGCGGCGTCCTTCCTCGGGACCGCCGAGTCCACCGGGGCCGTCCTGGTGACGTTGGGCAACCTCTACGTCTACGGGCCGGTCGACGGGCCCATGACCGAGGAGCTGCCGCTCGCGTCCACCGGCACCAAGGCCCAGGTGCGCATCAAGATGTGGCGGGACGCGCTGGCCGCGCACGAGGCGGGCCGCATCCGGATGACCGAGCTGCGCGGCTCCGACTACTTCGGCCCGGGGAGCACCGACCAGGGGTACACCGGCGAGGCCCGGTTCGTGAAGCCGCTGATGGCGGGCAAGCGGGTGCCGTACTTCAGCGACCCGTCCGTCCCGCACGCCTGGACGTACCTGCCCGACGTCGCCGAGGCCCTCGCCATCGCCGGGACGGACGAGCGCGCGTGGGGGCGGGCCTGGCACGTCCCGACCGGCCCCGCCGTCTCGACGGCCGACCTGGCGGAGCGGCTGTGCGAGCTTGCTGGCGCCCCGGCCCCGCGCGTCTTCGAGATGCCGCGCCCCGTGTTCAACGCCATGGGGCTGTTCTCGCCGCTGCTGAAGGAGATGCGGGAGACCCGGTACCAGTTCGACAAGCCGTACGAGCTCGACTCCTCGGCCTTCGAGTCCACGTTCGGGACGGCGCCGACACCGCTGGACGACGCGCTCAGGACGGTCATCGCCGACCACCGCGAGCGGACGGCCGCGGGTAATTAAGCTGATCTCCTGCCCGCGGGTCTGCGGCCCCGCGGGCGTCGGAGGGCTACCGGAGGGCTCGGATGCGGATCTCGTTCACGGCACTCACCGGTGCAGGGCCGCGCGACGTCGTGATGGACGTCGGCGACGAGGCCACCGTGGACGGTGTCGCCCAGTCGCTCGTCGCGCTCATCGACAGTCCAGTGCCACGCCTGGGGAAGCCCGGCGGGCGCTCGGGGCGTCCGCTGCGGGCCCTGTGGATGGACGGGCGGATGCTCGACCCGGAGGCCCTCGCCGTCCGGGAGCTGCGGGACGGTGCCGTCGTGGCGGTCGAGCGGCGCGGGGCCGCCGCCACCGTCCTCGCCGAGCCGACCGGGCTGGTCGAGGTCCGCGTCGTCGGCGGACCGGCGGCC
>JBOHBY010001268.1:0-1630 GCA_050698635.1 Spirillospora sp. | reverse complement strand
CGTCGGGGCTGCCGGCGCTGGCCAGCACGATGATCTCCTCGTCGTCGACCGGGGCCGTGGCGATGCAGCGCGCGGACAGGTCGGCGGCGAGCCGCTCCATCTCCGCCCGGACGAGGTCCACCTGCCGGAGCTGGCGGGCCAGCGCGCCCCGCCCGCTGGACGCGGCGAGGGACAGGGGGGCGAAGCGTCCGTAGCCGCCCTGGAAGAACAGGAGGGGGAGCGACGGGTTCTCCACGTCCAGTTCGCGGACGCGGCCCAGAACTATGTAGTGGTCGCCCGCCTCCTGCACCGATTCGAGGTCACAGTCGATCCACGCGACGACGTCCTTGATGATCGGCGAGCCGGAGCCGGCGGTGCGGACGTCCAGGCCCTGGAACTTGTCCTCCGCCTTGGCAGCGAACTGCCGGCACAGGTGCTCCTGGTCGGCGCTCAGGATGTTCACGCAGAACTTCCCCGCCCGCTCGATCTTCGGCCAGCTCGTGGAGCTCTTGTCCGGGAAGAAGGCGACGAGCGGCGGGTCCAGCGACACCGAGGTGAACGAGCCGACGACGAAGCCGGCCCGGGAGCCGTCCGGCTGCGTCGCCGTGACGACGCAGACGCCGGTCGGATACTGGCCGAGAACCTCACGGAACCAACGCGAATCGGTGGGCGCACGCATTGCCGTCCCCTCTCTTCATACCGACGAGTCGGTATGTTAGCAGCGTGCGGCCGGGCCTGGCAATGCCTGCAAACCGACCGGTCTGTCGAAGGCCGCCGGCTCAGCCCGCCGCGGCGTTGTCGCGGGCGGGCTCGCGGCCCTCGGCCTCGCCCGGCGACGTCAGGCCGTTCATGACGATCTCCGCGTAGATGTCGCCGATCTCGGCGGGCGTCAGCGAACCGCCGACGTCGAGCCATACATACGACCAGGCGCCCATGCCGATGATCCCGAACGCCACCAGCCGGGCCGGGCCGACCTCGCGGAACACGCCGTCGCGCATGCCGCGCTCGATGACGTCCACGAAGTAGCGCTCGAACTGGTCACGCTTGCCGCGGACCTCCTCGAAGATCTCGCCCGTCATGAACCGGCGCTCCTGGATGAACACCGTGATCTCGGACTTGTAGATCAGCATCGGCTGCAGCAGCGCCTCGGCGACGAGGCGGCGCAGCATCACGTCGGCCGGGAGGTCGTCGAGGGAGACGATCTGGCGCGCGCGTTCGAGCTGGTCGTTGATGAACGCGTCGTGCAGTTCGAGGAGGAGGTCCTCCTTGCTCTCGAAGTGGTGGTAGAACGCGCCCTTGGTGAGGTTCGCGCCGTCGACCACGCTCTGCACGGACGTCCCGGCGAAGCCGTTCTTCTCGAACAGCTCCAGCGCGCTCTTCAGGAGCGCCTTGCGTGCGGCCTCCGGATTGCGCACCACCGTCCGGCGCTCGCCCGGCCGGCGACGCCCTCGGCGTCTGGCGTCCGCCATGCTTCCCCTTTTCTCCGCCTCGGTCAGGCTTCTCGCCTCCGGTACGGCCGTCGCCGCGGTCAATTCGGACCGGTTGGCATATTACCCGGAGAGTCGCCTGGTGATCTCCGAAAGGGTAGTGCGGGCGGTGCGGTGACGCGCGCCGGTCCGCGGATGGCGACGGCCCGCGCATCGGGGGCGAG
>JBOHBY010001267.1:0-2107 GCA_050698635.1 Spirillospora sp. | reverse complement strand
GCCGTCGACTGCACCGACATCGCGTGCTGCACGAGCGTGATCAGCACCTGCTTGGTGGACTCGCGGCTCCGCGCGTCGCACTGCACGATCGGCACGTGCGCGCTGATCGACAGCGCCTCGCGGATGTCCTCGACCGCGTACTGGAACTCACCGTGGAACCCGTTGACGCCCACCACGAACGGCAGGCCGAGCTCCTCGAAGTAGTCCACCGCGGCGAAGCAGTCCTCCAGCCGGCGGGTGTCGACCAGGACGACGGCGCCGATCGCGCCGCGGACGAGGTCGTCCCACATGAACCAGAACCGGTGCTGCCCGGGCGTGCCGAACAGGTACAGGATCAGCTCGCTGTCGAGCGACACGCGGCCGAAGTCCATCGCGACCGTGGTGGTGGTCTTGTCGGGCACGGCCGACAGGTCGTCCACGTCGGCGCTGGCCGCGGTCATCACCGCCTCGGTGGTGAGCGGCATGATCTCCGAGACCGACCCGACGAAGGTGGTCTTGCCGACGCCGAAGCCGCCGCCGACGACGATCTTGACCGACGTCAGCTCGGCCTCTCCGCCGCGCGACCCCGGGACCGGAACCTGGTCAGAGCTTCCGAAGGCCACTGAGCACCCTTTCTAGCAACCGCATGTCCGGCTGTCCGCCGGCGGTGGTGGCGGGCTGCGACTGGTGCAGCCGCAGCAGTCCTTCGACGGCCATGTCGGCGACGAGCACCCGCGCGACCCCGAGCGGCAGGCGCAGCAGGGCCGAGACCTCGGCCACCGACCGGGCCGACCGGCACAGGTCCATGATCGCCCGGTACTCGGGGGTCAGCGCGGCCACGTCCCTCGGCGGGTACGGCGCCGCGGTGACCAGGGCCTCGATGGCGAGGTCGTAGCGCGGTTTCGTCCGTCCCCCGGTGACGGCGTAGGGACGCACCAGCGAGCTGGAGTCGTCCTCGTCTCCCTCGGGGGGGCGTCCCTGCGCCGGTGGCCGCCCTCCCTCAGGGCGGACAGGCTCACCCGGCCAGCGCCCCGGCAACCCGGGGCCGCCTCCGTAGGGACTGCCTCGATCCATGTCGCCGACCTCCGTCAATCAGTCACGCGTCCGTCGTCACGCGTCGTCTTTCACGCTCAAAAGCGGGCGGGCCCGGCGCCCATCTCGGTCACCGGCGGTCCGGAGTGCGGCGGCTGCTGGCCCTCCTGGGCGCGCAGCGCCGGCGTCAGCACCCGGCCCACCCGCTCCACCAGCAGCGTCATCTCGTACGCGATGAGACCGAGGTCGCAGTCGGGTGCGGCGAGCACCGCGAACACCGACCCGTTCGTGATCGACATGACGAACAGCAGCCCGCGGTCCATCTCGACGACGGTCTGGTTCACCCCGCCCGCGTCGAAGATCTTCGCCGCGCCCTGGGTCAGGCTCATCAGCCCCGAGGCGATCGCCGACAGCTGGTCGGCCCGCTCGGGCGGGAAGCCCGACGAGTACGCCATCGGCAGTCCGTCCGAGGAGACCACGACGGCGTGCGCGACCTTCGCGACACGGTCGGCGAAGTTCGTCACCAACCAGTTGAGATCCTGCCCGCTCACCGGGTGCCTCCTGTCTCGCCGTCGCCCTCTGCGGACGGCGCCTCACCTGACGTGCCCTCGCCGCGAACCTCGTGACGTCCTCGGTGGACGCCGCGCTGGAGACTCGCGAACCGGTTGCGTACGACGTCGGCCACCTGGCCGTGTCCCCCCTGCCCTTGTCCGGCCTGCCCCTGTCCAGGGCCCTGCACAGCCTGCCCGTCCGCCGGGCCTCCCGGCAACGGGATGCCCTGCGTCTGGCCGAGGTGCGTCTGGCCCGTGGGCGCCTGCTCGTTCCCGGTGGTGGCGGCCGCCGCGCGTCCGACGGCTCCGGGCACGCGGTTCTTGCCGGGCACCCGCTTGGGCAGGCCGACGTTGGTACGGGTGGCCGCGACGGGCTCGCGGACGGCCTCGGCGGCGCGGAAGCCCGCGTCCGCCGGGGACTCCCAGCCCCGGACCGGGTCCTCGCCGGTGTCGCCGGCCGACCTGCGCTGGAACCACTCCGACTGCATCGCGTCGAAGATCGGCGAGCGCTCCGGAAGCCGCGGCGGCGCGGCGGGCGCGGCCGG
>JBOHBY010001266.1:0-3131 GCA_050698635.1 Spirillospora sp. | reverse complement strand
GGTCGGGGCTGCGCCAGCTGGCGAGCGCGTCCTCCACCTGCTTGATGATGATCTTCCAGAGCCGGTCGTCCAGCCGGTCGCGCTTGCGCACGAACAGGTAGATGGAGCCGATGATCGCGCCCCACACGTCGTGCTGCGCCTGCTTGTACGCCTCGTTGCCGATCCGGACGGGCCGCGCGTCGCCGTACCCGGACAGGTGGTCGAGCGTCGACTCGGGGAGCTCCGCCCTGCCGTCCAGCCCGTACATGATCTGGAGCCTGCCCTCGGCCGCCTCGGCGACGTCGGTGATGAAGTAGAAGAAGTCGTTGGCCTCCCAGTCGTAGCCGAGGGTGTAGAACGCCCAGAGCGCCATCGTGGAGTCGCGGATCCAGGTGTAGCGGTAGTCCCAGTTCCGGTCGCCGCCGGGCGACTCCGGCAGCGACGTCGTCGCCGCGGCCGCCACCGCGCCGGACGGCGCGAACGTCAGGCCCTTCAGCGTCAGTGCGCTGCGCTGCAGGTGGCCGCGCCACGGATGGTCGGGGAACCGGCCGCGGTCGAGCCAGTGCTGCCAGTGGTGGACGGTCCAGAGCATCCGTTCGCGCGCCTCGTCCCAGGACGGCGGCGCCGCGTGCTCGCTCCACGACAGCGCGATGAACCGGGACTCGCCCTCTTTCAGCAGCGTCCGGGACGTGGCGAGCGACCCCTCGAAACCGACGTTCATGTCGGTGTTGAGCCGCAGCCCTACGCCGCTTCCGCGCGCGACGGCCTCGTGGTACCCGGCGCCGGTGTGCTCCCAGCGGGCGGGCGTCCGGCCGTAGTCGAACACCGGCATGCAGTCGAGCCGCACCTGGACCTGGCCGTTCACGCACCGGACCAGCCGCAGCAGGACGTGGTCGGCGTCGTAGTCGGTGGGGGCGCGGCGGTGCGTGTGGGAACGTTCCGTCTCGTGGTGCCACGGGCCCATGAGCAGCGCGTCCGTCACGACGAGCCAGCCGCCGTGCACCCACCAGGTGGTCTCCATCACCATGGTGCCGGGGACGTAGCGCTGCGCGGCGGGCACCTCCACGCCCGCCGGGCCGACCCGGAAGTAGCCGGCGTCGCGGTCCAGGATCGACCCGAACACGCTGGGGGAGTCCATTCTGGGCAGGCACATCCACTCGATGTTGCCGCTCGGCGCGACGAGCGCCGTCGTCTCGCAGTCCGACAGGAACCCGTAGTCGGCGATCGGGGCGAACGGGTCTCCCGCCCGGCCGCCGGCGACCTTCGGCCTCACAGCCTCACCTCCCTGATCCATCATTCCCTCCGATGGGTACGTCATGAGTGCGGGGTGTCCTGATCATCCCCGTTGGTCCGAATTGGAGTAGACCACTATCCATGGCCTGAGCTGGGCAAACGCCCTCCCGGGCACCGGGCGCCAGGCGAGGCCGGGACACACGGGTACAGTCCCGGCAAACAGGGCACCGGAGCGAGAAGGAGCTCCCCGTGGCGAAGTTCGTGTACGACTTCACTGAGGGCAACAAGGACCTCAAGGATCTGCTGGGCGGCAAGGGCGCCAACCTGGCCGAGATGACCAACCTCGGACTGCCCGTGCCTCCCGGCTTCACGATCACCGCGGAGGCCTGCCGGCACTACCTGGAGCACGGGGCCGCGCCCGCCGGGCTGGCCGGCGAGGTGAACCGGCACCTGGCCGCGCTGGAGTCGGCCATGGGCAAGCGCCTCGGCCAGAGCGACGACCCGCTCCTGGTCAGCGTGCGTTCCGGCGCCAAGTTCAGCATGCCGGGCATGATGGAGACCGTCCTGAACGTCGGTCTGAACGACGACTCCGTCCTCGGGCTCGCCGCGCAGGCGGGCGACGACCGCTTCGCCTGGGACTCCTACCGCCGGCTGATCCAGATGTTCGGCAAGACCGTCCTGGGCATCGACGGCGACCTGTTCGAGGACGCCGTCGACGACGTCAAGCGCGCCCGCGGCAGCGACGACGACGCCGACCTCACCGGCGACGACTTCAAGGCGCTCGTCGACCGGTTCAAGGCGATCGTCCGGGAGCGGGCGGGCCGGGACTTCCCGGCCGACCCGCGCGAGCAGATGGACCTCGCCGTCGAGGCGGTGTTCGACTCCTGGAACGCGCCCCGGGCCGTCCTGTACCGCCGCCAGGAGCGCATCCCCGCCGACCTCGGCACCGCCGTCAACATCTGCGCGATGGTCTTCGGCAACATGGGCATGGACTCCGGGACGGGCGTCGCGTTCACCCGCGACCCGGCGTCCGGGCAGCAGGGCATCTACGGCGACTACCTGCAGACCGCGCAGGGGGAGGACGTCGTCGCCGGAATCCGCAACACCGTCCCGCTGACCGAGCTCGAACACATCGACGTGGCCTCCTACGACCGGCTCCTGGAGATCATGGAGACGCTGGAGAACCACTACCGCGACATGTGCGACATCGAGTTCACGATCGAGCGCGGGAAGCTGTGGATGCTCCAGACCCGGGTCGGCAAGCGGACCGCCGCCGCCGCGTTCCGCATCGCCTGCCAGCTCCTCGACCAGGGGCTCATCGACATGGACGAGACCGCCCGCCGCGTCACCGGCGACCAGCTCGCCCAGCTGATGTTCCCCCGCTTCGCGGGCGCCGGGGACGGCGTCCGGAAGCTGACGCGCGGCATGAACGCCTCGCCGGGCGCGGCCGTCGGGAAGGCCGTGTTCAGCTCCGAACGGGCCGTGGCGCTCGCCGGGAAGGGCGAGGACGTGATCCTCGTCCGCCGCGAGACCAACCCCGACGACCTCGCCGGGATGGTCGCCGCCAGGGGCGTGCTGACCTCGCGCGGCGGCAAGACCTCGCACGCCGCCGTCGTCGCCCGCGGCATGGGCAAGACCTGCGTGTGCGGCGCCGAGGAGCTGGACGTCAACGTCAAGGACGGGCATTTCACCGCGCCAGGCGGGGTGACCGTCCGCGAGGGCGACCTCATCTCCATCGACGGGACGTCCGGGGACGTCTACCTGGGCGAGGTGCCCGTCGAGGACTCGCCCGTCGTCCGGTACTTCGAGGGCGAGCAGCCGGCCGAGGGCGACGACGAGCTCGTCAAGGCCGTCCACCGCGTCATGGAGCACGCCGGCGCGCGGGCGGCGCTGAGGGTCCGCGCGAACGCCGACAACCC
>JBOHBY010001265.1:0-2803 GCA_050698635.1 Spirillospora sp. | reverse complement strand
GTCGTCGTCACCCGCACCGCCGACATGGACTTCGACACGCCGCTCTTCACCGAGGCCGAGACGCCGACCATCGTCGTCACCTCACGCGCCGCCCGGACGAAGGTCCCGAGCGCGCTCCAGGTCGTCGCCGAGGGCGAGGACGACATCGACCTGCCCGCCGCCGTCGCGACCCTCCGCGAAGGGCTCGGCCACGGGCGTCTGCTCTGCGAAGGGGGCCCGGCGCTCGCGGGCGCGCTGATCCGCGCGTCGCTCGTCGACGAGCTGTGCCTCAACATCGCGCCCACGCTGCTCGGCGGCCCGCGCCACACGCGACTCGTCCACGGCCTGGACGCCGAGGTCCCGCTCGACCCGGCGGCCGTCTACCTGGACGAAGGCGTCCTGTTCGTCCGCTACCGGCTGCGGACGGCGCCGACGGCGCCGACGGCGCGGACGTAGCGCAGGAACAGGAACGCGTCGTCCTGGAGCGCGTGGGCGAGGGTCAGTTCCGGCGGGACGGGCACCGGCGGTCCGCTGAGGATCCGCGCCGGGTTCCCGCCGAGCAGCAGCGGGCTCAGGGTGAGGCACAGCTCGTCGAGCAGCCCGGCCGCCACCACCTGCGCGAGGACGCCCGGACCGCCCTCGCACAGGAGGCGCCGGTGGCCGCGCGCCGCGAGCTCCTCCACGGCGACGGCGAAATCGAGCGAGTCCGAGCCAGCGATGATCACGTCGGCGTGTTCCCGCGCGGCCTTCACTCGCGCGGGGTCGGCGGCGTCGGTCGTCAGCACGATCGTCCGGGCCACGGCGGCGGTGAAGAGCGGCGCGTCGAAGTCCAGGTCGAGGCGGCGGGAGACGATCGCCAGCGGCGGAACGGGTGACCGTCCGTCGCGGATCTCGCCCCAGCCCTCGCCGGGCGTGACGGGCCCGTAGCCCTCGGACCGGACCGTCTCGGCCCCGACGATGATCGCGTCGGCGAGCCCGCGCAGCAGCCGGAACAGGCGCCGGTCGGCGGCGTTGCCGAGGCCGCCGCTGCGCTCGTCGCGCTGCGCCGCACCGTCCAGGCTGGCGACCATGTTGGCCCGCAGCCACGTGCCGTCCGGCGGATAGGCGTAGCGCTCGGCGAGGTCGGCCTCGCCGGGCTCCGGGGTGAGGGCTCGCATAGGAGGCCCAAGCTACTGCACAGCGATCTACTGCACAGCGATGCTGACCGTCCGTACACCAATCTGTACGAAGCCGTCATGGCAGGTCGGCGAAAGGGCGACACTGGGGCGCGGGGGACGGGGACTGAGAATTTCATGGAAGGAGCCGGGGGTGGAGTACGCCGCTTTAGCAGCGTGGATTCTCGCCGCCATGGCGGGCAGCTACCTGCTGATCATCTGGATGACGCACGGGGGACCTTCGACGAAGGTGACGCGGTTCCCGATCCTCATCGTCGTCGGCCATCCCCTCGCCGCCGTCGCCGGGCTCGCCGTGTGGATCGTCTACCTGGTCACCGGTCGCGCCGTGTTCGCCTGGGGGGCGTTCGCGGCGCTGCTGGTCGTCCTCCTCCAGGGGTTCATGCTGTTCACCCGCTGGCTCGTCGGGCGCGGCGGACGCCACGCCCGCGGCGCCGAGCAGGCGTTCCCGGCCGCGGCCGTGGCCGTCCACGGCGCCGTGGCCGTCACGACCTTCGTCCTCGTGTTCCTCACCGCGATGGAGGTCACCGGCGCCTAACCCGATCTCCTGAGGACGATCAGGGAGCGGCCGGTGAGGGGGACGGTCTCGCGGGCCTTGACGCGGCGGCGTTCGCCAAGCTCGCCGGGCGCGCCCGGTTCGGCGGTGTCGAGGACGAGCTCCCAGCGTTCGCCGTACTCGCCGCCGGGGAGGGCGAACCCGACCGGTTCGGCGCCCGCGTTGACCAGCAGGAGGAACGAGTCGTCGCGGACGCGCCGTCCGCGCGGGTCGGGTTCGGTGATGGCGTCGCCGTTGAGGAACACGGCGAGGGACTTGGCGTAGGCGGCGTCCCAGTCCTCGGCGGTCATGCTCTCGCCCCCGGGGGTCAGCCACGCGATGTCGGCGGCGGCGCCGGTGCCGGTCCCGGTGAAGAAGCGGCGGCGGCGGAACACCGGGTGGTCGCGCCGCAGCCGCGCCAGGCTCCGGACGAACTCGGTGTCGTCGTCGTTGGAGCCTTCCCAGCCGACCCAGGAGATCTCGTTGTCCTGGCAGTAGGCGTTGTTGTTGCCCCTCTGGGTGCGGCCCAGCTCGTCGCCGTGGGAGAGCATCGGCACGCCCTGGGAGAGGAACAGTGTCGCCAGGAAGTTGCGGCGCTGCCTGGCGCGCAATCCGACAACGTCGTCGTCGCGGGCCGGGCCCTCCACGCCGCAGTTCCAGGAGCGGTTGTCGTCGGTTCCGTCGCGGTTGTTCTCGCCGTTGGGGGCGTTGTGCTTGCGGTCGTAGGAGACGAGGTCGGTGAGCGTGAACCCGTCGTGGCAGGTGACGAAGTTGATCGACGCGAACGGGCGGCGCGAGCCGTGCTCGTACAGGTCGGACGACCCGGTGAGGCGGGACGCGAACTCCGGCATGGTCGCGTCCTCGCCGCGCCAGAAGTCGCGGACGGTGTCGCGGTACTTGCCGTTCCACTCCGTCCACAGCGGCGGGAAGTTGCCGACCTGGTAGCCGCCCTCGCCGACGTCCCACGGCTCGGCGATCAGCTTCACCTGGGACACGACCGGGTCCTGCTGGACGAGGTCGAAGAACGCGGCGAGCCGGTCGACGTCGTGCAGCTCGCGGGCCAGCGCCGAGGCCAGGTCGAAGCGGAACCCGTCGACGCGCATCTCCAGGATCCAGT
>JBOHBY010001264.1:0-2350 GCA_050698635.1 Spirillospora sp. | reverse complement strand
GTGCGCACCCGCGGCCCTTTGCTGGTCAGGCTCCCCGGGCTACTCGGTTCACTGCGGAGAGGATGGCCTTGAGGGAGGCGGTGACGATGTTGCCGTCTATGCCCACGCCCCAGACCGTGGTGCCCTCGGCGTCGCCGAAGCGGACGTCGCATTCGACGTAGGCGGCGGCGCGGGCGTCGCCGCCGGCGCTCATCGCGTGCTCGGCGTAGTCCAGGACGCGGACGCCGATCCCGACGCCGGCGAGGGCGTCCTCGAAGGCCGAGACGGGGCCGTTGCCGACGCCCTCGATCTCGCGGATCTCGCCGTCCACCCGGATGTCGCAGCTGAGCGCGTCCTTCTCGTCCACCCGCGAGGTCGTGCGGTGCGCCAGCAGGCCGACGCGGGGGCCGCCGGTGAGGAACTCGCGCTGGAAGATGTCCCACATGAGGTCGGCGGTGACCTCGCCGCCCTCGTCGTCGGTGTGGTGCTGGACGACCCGGGAGAACTCGATCTGCAGGCGGCGCGGCAGCTCCAGGGAGTGCTCGGTCTTCATGATGTAGGCGACGCCGCCCTTGCCGGACTGGCTGTTGACGCGGATGACCGCCTCGTACGTCCGGCCGACGTCGTGCGGGTCGATCGGCAGGTACGGGACCTCCCAGCGGTACTCGTCCACCGGCGTGGCGGCCGTCTCGGCGTCGCGGCGCAGGTGGTCCAGGCCCTTGTTGATGGCGTCCTGGTGGGAGCCGGAGAAGGCGGTGTAGACCAGGTCGCCGCCGTACGGGTGCCGCTCGTGGACGGGCAGCTGGTTGCAGTACTCGACGGTGCGGCGGATCTCGTCGATGTCGGAGAAGTCGATCTGCGGGTCGACGCCCTGGGTGAACAGGTTCAGGCCGAGGGTGACCAGGCAGTCGTTCCCGGTGCGCTCGCCGTTGCCGAACAGGCAGCCCTCGATGCGGTCGGCGCCCGCCATGTAGCCCAGTTCGGCCGCGGCGACGGCGGTGCCGCGGTCGTTGTGCGGGTGCAGGGACAGGATCACCGAGTCGCGGTAGGCCAGGTTCCGGTTCATCCACTCGATCTGGTCGGCGTAGACGTTCGGCGTGGCCATCTCGACGGTGGCGGGCAGGTTGACGATGACCTTGCGGTCGGGGGTGGGCCTCCACACGTCGTTGACGGCGTTGCAGACCTCGACCGCGTAGTCGAGTTCGGTGCCGGTGAACGATTCGGGCGAGTACTGGAAGTAGATCTCGGTGTCGCCCATGTCCTCGGCGAGCTTGGCGCACAGCTTGGCGCCCTCGACGGCGATGGCGGTGATGCCGTCGCGGTCCTGGCCGAAGACGACGCGGCGCTGGAGTGTGCTCGTGGAGTTGTACAGGTGGACGATCGCCCGCTTCGCGCCGCGGACCGACTCGAAGGTCCGCTCGATCAGCTCGGGACGGGCCTGCGTCAGCACCTGGATCACCACGTCGTCGGGGACGCGGTCCTCCTCGATGATCTGCCGGACGAAGTCGAACTCGGTCTGGCTCGCCGCCGGGAACCCGACCTCGATCTCCTTGTAGCCCATCCGTACCAGGAGCTCGAACATCCGCAGCTTGCGGGCGGCGTCCATCGGGTCGATCAGGGCCTGGTTGCCGTCGCGCAGGTCGACCGCGCACCAGCGCGGGGCCTCGGTGACGACGGCGTCCGGCCAGGTGCGGTCGGTGAGCCTGACCGGGGCGAACGGGCGGTAGCGGTGGACGGGCATGCCCGAGGACTGCTGTTGCGGATACATCCGTGGGGATCTTTCTGCTCGAACCTCGCGGCCGACGTGCACGGCGCAGTCCCGCAGCGAGGGAGCCGGCCTGTTACAGGGCCCCGCTGCGGCCGCTAAGGAGGAGCAGCTCACGCGTCACGGTCGCCAAGTTAACAGATGCCATCCGGGTCTCGGAAACCGGCGTCCACATGCTGAGACGAGGGGTGTTCAGGGGACGAGCACGGACATGCAGGTCACAGAGCCGTCGAGGGCCTCGAACTCGCTGATGTCCACACGCGTGACACGCAGGCCGTCGGCCGTCAGCCGCGCGGCGGTGCGGGGCGCGGACGCCGCCAGCAGGACGTGGCCGGGGCCGAGCACCACCAGGTTCGCGCCCGCCGGTTCCCAGACGACCCGCAGGCACGGCAGGACGGAGGTGTCCAGCAGGTCCGGCAGGCCGATCAGCCCGCCGTCCGGCAGCGCGGTCATCGCCGACTTCAGGTGCAGGCAGCCGGTGATCGCGACGGGGACGACCTTCCGGCCGCCGACCAGCCGGGCGAGCTGGCAGATGCCCTCCTCGTTCGTCCGGGTGCCGCGGCCGACGTAGATCGTGTCGCCGACCTGGAGGACGTCGCCGCCGTC
>JBOHBY010001263.1:0-2323 GCA_050698635.1 Spirillospora sp. | reverse complement strand
CTCGTCGCCTGCTGGGAGGCGGCGACGCGCGCGGCCGACAGCCCGTTCTTCCCGCCGCCGTCCGACATCGCGGCGCGGATGCGCGACCTGTGGTTCTCCGGCCCGGCGAGCCGGTTGTTCCTCAGCGCGGAGGCGGGCGACTCGATCGCGCCGAGCCTCGGCCGGATGGCCTTGGCGCTGCTGCTGTCGGTCGTGGCGGGCGTCGTCCTCGGCATCGCGCTCGGCCGCTCGGAGCGGGCGCTGGCCTACCTCCAGCCCCTCTTCCAGTTCGCGCGGGTGATCCCGCCGCCGACGATGGTGCCGGTCTTCATCGTGCTTTTCGAGCTCGGCACGCAGATGCAGGTCGCGTCGATCGTGTTCGGCGCGGTGTGGCCCATCCTGCTCAACACCACCGACGGTGTGCGCGGTGTGGACGCGACCCAGATGGACACCGCGAACGCGTTCCGGCTCTCGGCCGTCCAGCGGATCCGGTTCATCATCGTCCCGGCCGCGCTGCCGAAGATCTTCGCGGGGCTGCGGCTGGCGCTGTCGCTGTCGCTGATCCTGATGGTGTTCTCCGAGCTCATGCCCGGTACGTCCGACGGGCTCGGGTTCCAGCTCACCTACGCGCAGAGCTCGTCCGACGTGCCCACGATCTGGGCGGTGATCGTGCTGCTCGGCGTCCTCGGCTACCTGTTCAACACGCTCCTCCTGGTGGTCGAACGCCGCGTCCTCGCCTGGCACCGCGCGGCGCGCACGGCGGCGTGACCCGGCACCGCCACCCGAACCTGTGGTCAGAAGACGTGGTCAGGGCCACCATTCGCCGACGCCTTTCCAATAAGGTGCGCACACAAATTCCAATAAGTGCATCGCACTTCACAAGTCGCCCATCCTGTGGTTGATTACATTACGCTCCCCATCCACGAAAATGGTTTCTGACCAGTTTCCGGGCTTGTCGGAGAAATGTTCATGACCACATCTCATCGGCGTGCCGCCGCCGGCAGCGCGGTCGGCATCGCGGTCGCGGTGGCACTGACCGCGACCGGGTGCGGCGGCTCGGACGCCACGACCTCCGCGGGCGGTCTGGAGAAGGCCGAGATCGTCCTCGGCACGATGACGATCGCCGACACCGCGCCGGTCCAGCTCGCGCTCACCAAGGGCCTGTTCAAGGCCGAGGGCCTGACGGTCAGGACGCAGGTCGTCCAGGGCGGCGCCGTCGGCATTCCCCTGTTGCGCGGCGGACGGCTCGACATCGGCTTCGGCAACTACCTCTCGCTGTTCATCGCCGGAGTCAAGGACCCCGGTTTCCATCCGAAGATCATCGCCGCGGGTTTCACCGGGGCGGCCGAGACCCACACCGTCCGGGTGCGCGCGGACTCCCCCTACCGGACGATCAAGGACCTGGCCGGGAAGAGGATCGGCGTCAACACCAGGCGCAACGTCAGCACGCTGATGGTGCGCGCCGCGGGCAGGGCGCAGGGCGTCGACTTCGACGACGACAGGAGTTTCGTCGAGGTGCCGATGCCCGCCATGGCGCAGGCCCTCAAATCCCGCAGCGTCGACGCCGTCATGATCAACGAGCCGTTCGACACCGAGATCGAGCAGTCGATGGGCGCCCGCATGGTCGCCGACATGTCCGGCGGCCCGACCGCGAACCTTCCGATCGCGGGATACGCCGCCACCGAGAGGTTCGTGAAGGAGAACCCGAAGACGGTCGCCGCGTTCCAGCGCGCGCTGGTCAAGGCGCAGGGCATGTGCGCCGACCGCAGAGTCGTCCAGGACCTTCTGCCGGCCTATGCCAAGGGGATCGACGCCAAGGTCGCCGCGCGCATGGACTTCGGCACGTACCCGACCTCACTGGACGTCGCCGACCTGCGGCGCGTGGCGGACCTCGTCCGCCGGTTCGGCTACGTGGACGAGCCGATCGACGTCAAGAAATTCGTGGAGGATCACCCATGACAGCTCCCCACCGCCGCATGACCGCGGGCGGCGTGATCGCCGTCGCGGTCGCGGTGGCGTTCTCCACGGCCGCGTGCGGCGGCTCGGACGCCACGACCTCCGCGGGCGGCCTGGAGAAGGCCGAGATCACCGTCGGCACGATGACGATCGTCGACACGGTGTCCGTCCAGCTCGCGCTCACCAAGGGCCTGTTCGAGGCAGAGGGCCTGACCGTGCGGACGCGCACCATCACCGGCGGCGCGGCCGGGATTCCGCTGCTCAAGAGCGGGCAGCTCGACTTCACCTGGAGCAACTACGTCTCGACGTTCCTCGCGGCGGCCAAGGACCGCGGCTTCAAGCCGAAGATCGTGGCCGAGGGCTACAACAGCGCCGCGAAGAGCATGAC
>JBOHBY010001262.1:0-2063 GCA_050698635.1 Spirillospora sp. | reverse complement strand
TTCCGAGACGCGCCAGCGGCTCGGAAAAGCGTGCCCTCCGCGCCAACGGGGGGTGAGGGGGGTCGCCCCCCTCATTTACAGCGGCGGCCAAGGAATCGCCGGCCAGTCCTCGGGGGGATACGGGTGGATGCGGTGTTTGAGCATCAGGTCTACGCGGCGGCGGGTGGCGTCTACCTCGTCGGGGGTGAGGAGTTCGGACAGACGGGTGCCGAGCGGGCCGCCGCGCAGGGCGTCGTGGACGCGGGTCAGGGCCTCCAGCGCCTCGGAGGTCAGCGGTTTGCCGCGCCACTGCCAGAGGACGGTGCGGAGCTTGTACTCGACGGAGAAGCAGACGCCGTGGTCGCAGCCGTAGACGCGGCCGTCGCCGGGCGGGAGGAGGTGGCCGATCTTGCGGTCGGCGTTGTTGACGACGGCGTCGAACACGGCCATGCGGCGGATGGCGTCGTCGTCGGAGCGGGACAGTGCGACGAGGTCGACGTCGGGGTCGGGTTCGACCCATAGCTGGACCATGCCGGGACCGTAGGGGCCGTCGCGGTGGACGGTCGGCGGGACGGTGCCCCAGCCCATGGTCTTGGACACCTCGTAGGCGGCGACCTCGCGCTCGGCGAGGGTGCCGTCGGGGAAGTCCCACAGGGGGCGTTCGCCGGCGACGGGCTTGTAGACGCAGTTCGCGGCGCTCCCGTCGTGCTCGACGGAGCAGTAGAGGGTGGCGTTGGAGGCCTGGACGAGCCGGCCCTCGACACCGAGCCGCCCGGCGCACAGCAGCCGCTCGGCGGCGGCGACGTCGCGGGGGGAGACCGGGTGCCCGGACGCGCCGCCTTGCGCGGCGTCGCCCGCGGGCGCCTTGTCCCGGGAGGACTGCGTCATGCGTTCATTCTTCCGGCCACGCCGTCCATGATCCAGCACAACGGGCCGATTTCGTCCCCGCCGGGCCGTGTCACCCGAGGTATCCGTTCTGGCGGGGGCAGACATGGCCGTCGGTGTCGAGGGGCAGGCCGCACAGCGGGCACGGGGGGCGGCCGGCGGCGACGACCTTCAGGGCCCGTTCGGCGAAGGCGCGGGCCTGCGCGGCGCTGATCCGGACGCGCAGCACGGCGATGGCGGGGTCGTCCTCGCCGACCTCGGTCTCCTCCTCGGTCTCGGTGACCTCCTGCGCCTCGATGACGACCTGTTCGTCGTCGGGGTCCCACGCGAGCGCCATCGTGCCGACCTTGAACTCCTCCTCGACGGGCTGGTCGAGCGGGGCGTCGTCGAGGAGTTCGGACGGGGTGACGGCGGGCACCGGGGCCTCGCCGCCGCTGCGCCGCAGCACCTCGTCCAGCAACTCCTCCAGCCGTTCGGCCAGCAGCGTGACCTGGAACTTCTCCAGTCCGACGCTGGTGACGCGGCGGCCGGAGCGCGCCTGGAGGTAGAACGCGCGGTCGCCTGGCCGTCCGACGGCGCCGGCGACGAAACGCTCCGGCAGGTCGTAGGAGATGACGGGCATGACAAAGACCCTACGCGCCGCCGCCGGGGACCGCGTCACCCGGCCCGAGTCCGTCTTTTCCGGCATCTTCGCCGGTCGTTTCGGGCACGAGGGCGGTGATGTCGCCGCCGGAGTCGTTGACGCGGACGACGAACGGGCGCGTTTCGGTGTAGCGGATGACGGTGAGCGACGCCGGGTCGGCCTGGATCCGCTGGAACTGGTCGAGGTGGAGGCCGAGCGCGTCGGCGACGACCGCCTTGATGATGTCGCCGTGGCTGCACACGGCGTAGAGGGCGTCCGGGCCGTGGTCGGCGGCGATCCGCTGGTTCCAGTCGCGGACGGCGGTGACGGCGCGGTGCTGCGCGGCGGCGAGGGACTCGCCGTCCTCGCCGGGGAACCGGACGGCGCTCGGGTGGGCCTGCACGACCCGCCAGAGGGGTTCTTCGGCGAGTTCCTTGAGGGGGCGGCCGGTCCAGTCGCCGTAGTGGACCTCGCCGAATCGCTCGTCCGTCTGGATCTTCCCGGCGGGGACCGAGTCCCCGGCGTCGGCGACGGCCCGCGCGGTCTCGGCGCAGCGTTCGAGGGGGCTGGTCACGAT
>JBOHBY010001261.1:0-1810 GCA_050698635.1 Spirillospora sp. | reverse complement strand
GAAGACTCCTTCCGGACGGCCGCCGACGCCGAACTGTCCGCCGCCCGCCCGCTGACCGGCAACGCCTACAAGGTGCCGATGGCCCGCAACACCCTGGTCACGGTGCTCCGCGCGCTGGCGACACGGGAAGCCGGATGACCGCGCCTCCACTCACCGGCGTGATCGGCGCGTCGGTGCCGCGCCTGGAAGGACGGGAGAAGGTCACCGGCACGGCGCCGTACGCCCTCGACCAGCCGGTCGAAGACCCGCTGTACCTCGCCGCCGTGACCGCGACGATCGCCCGTGGCCGGATCACCGCGATCGACACCTCGGCGGCCGAACGCCTCGACGGCGTAGTCGCGGTCCTCACCCACGAGAACGCCCCCGGGCTCGCGTCCGCCGAGAACCGCGAACTGTGGGTCCTGCAATCAGCCGAGGTGGCCTTCCGTGGGCAGCTCATCGGCGGGGTCGTCGCGTCCAGCCCGGAGATCGCCGCCCACGCCGCCGGGCTGGTGCGGGTGGAGTACGACGCCCTGCCGCACGTGGTCGAGCCGCACCCCGACCGCGACGACCTGTACGCGCCCGCCAGGGTCAATCCGGGCCTGGAGACCGACACCTTCGCGGGCGATGTCGAGGCGGCGATGGCGTCCGCGCCGGTCACGCTCGACCGGACGTACACCACCCCGCTCCAGTACCACGTTCCGATGGAGCCGCACACCGCCGTCGCCCGCTGGCACCGCGACGGCGGAGCCGATCACCTGACCCTCTACGACTCGACGCAGGGCGTCGGCCGCATCCGGCAGGTCATGGCGGCCGTCCTCGGCCTTGCGCCGGGCCGGGTCGAGGTCGTCTCGCCGCATGTCGGGGGCGGTTTCGGCAGCAAGCTGCGGCCCAAAGCGCACCACGTCCTCGTCGCGCTCGCCGCCCGGACGGTCGAGGGCCGCGCGGTGAAGTTCGCGCCGACCCGCCGGCAGACGTTCGCGGGGGGCGGGTTCCGACCGCCGACCGTCCAGCGGATCAGACTGGCGGCGGGCACCGACGGACGCCTCACCGCCATCGCGCACGACGCGATCGGCGAGACCTCGAAGCTCGTGGAGTACGCCGAGCAGACCGCGCTCGCCACCCGCACCATGTACGCCGCGCCCAACCGCCGCACCACGCACCGGCTGGCCGCGCTGGACGTCTCCGTCCCGACCGTGATGCGCGCCCCCGGCGAGGCCCCCGGCATGTTCGCCCTGGAGTCGGCGATGGACGAGCTGGCCGTGGCCTGCGACATCGACCCGATCGAGCTACGCGTCCGCAACGAACCGGCCCGCGACCCCGAGACCGGCCTGTCCTACTCCACCCGCAGCCTGGTCGCCTGCCTGCGCGAGGGCGCCCGCCGCTTCGCCTGGTCAGACCGATCCCCGACCCCTGGCACCCGCCTGGAGGACGGCTGGCTCGTCGGCACCGGCGTAGCCGCGGCGACCTATCCCGCCTACCCGGTCATCGGCCCGTCGAGTGCCACGATCAGGGCCGTCGCCGATGGCCGCTACCGCGTGGAGATCGCCGCCGCCGACATCGGTACCGGTTCCCGGACGGCCCTGGCCCAGATCGCCGCCGACGCTCTGGCCGTCCCCCTGACCGCCATCAACCTGCGCATAGGCGATAGCACCCTGCCCGCAGCCGCCTCCGCCGCCGGGTCGATGGGCCTCGGCGGCTGGGGCTCGGCGATCATCGCCGCCGCCCGCGCCTTCCGCGACGGATACGGAACGGCCCCGGCGGAGGGAGCCGAGGCCGGGGCGACGGGCGACGCCGTCCCCGGTGCCGGGAAGGTCGCGCTGCACGCGTT
>JBOHBY010001260.1:0-3090 GCA_050698635.1 Spirillospora sp. | reverse complement strand
CGCAGGGTGCGCGCGTGGTCTTCGCGGAGCGCCGCCACGCCGCGCACTTCGAGCCCGGCCTCCTCCAGGTCGTCGACGAGCGCACCGAGCGGTCGCGGTTCGGCGCCGTCCGGGACCATGTAGCCGGTGATGAAAGTACGCCCTACATCGCGCGGCCCGGGGCGGCGGACCGGCTGCCGCAGGACGAGCCGTCCCCCTGGCGCGAGAAGTCCCCGCAACCGGGACGCCGGACGGTCGATGGGCACCACCCCGGCCAGCCCGATGATCGCGTCGTAGGGCCCGTCGCCTGCCTCGTCGAGGTCGAAGCCGCGGATGTCGACGTCGTCGCCGGCGGTGAGGGCGCGCGCATGGTCGGCCTGGCCGGACGTGCGGGCGAGCGCCACGACCCGGGCGCCGCGCTGGACGGCCGCGTACCGCGCGAACGCGCCCCAGCCGCAGTTCAGGTCGAGAAGCCGGGCACCGGGGAACAGCCCGAGGCGCTCGGCGATGCCCACGTGGGCGGCGGCCTGGGCGTCTTGCAGATCGACGGCCCCGTCCCATTGCCCGGTGCCGTGCGCGAGCCCGTCGCCGAGGAGCCGGGTGAAGAACGCGGCAGGCTCCCTCATCGGCTCGGTTTCCGCTTCATCCGCCGCGCCGCGCCCTCCGGTACCGCGCCCTCCGGTACCGCGCCGGACGGCGCCGTGCCGTCCGGCGGCGCGGCGTCCGGGGGCGAGTTCTTCCGGGGGCGGCTTTGGTTCGGGGCCGACGGCGCCCAGCGTCACGGCGGTGCGGACGATGTCGCGCTTGTCGTCCGCGCTCAGCCGGATCGGCGCGTCGCCGTCGCGCAGCACCCGCCGGACGGCGTCGAGCGCGGCGAACACGTCCCCTTCGATGTCCAGCTCACCGGCCACGTAGGCGCGGACGAGTCCCAGCTCGCCGGGCTTCCACAGCAGCCGCCGCAGCGCCCGCCGATGCCTGACGACGAACGCGGGCGCGCCGGACGGCCCGATGGAGCTGCCGTCCCAGGCCAGAACACGGATCGGCAGCTCGACCTCCGCCTCCTGCCCGTCGCGCCCATCGGGCAGAAGGATTCTGGTGAGCAGGGGCGCCAGGCGGGACGCAACGCCCTCCGTCGCGGGCGCATCGCCCCAGGTGACTTCTCCTCCGTCCTTGGCGGCTTCGTCTTTGGCGGCTTCGTGCATGGCGGCTTCATGCATGGGGCGCGCCTCCTTGCGGGGACGATGTCAGCCCGTGGTCGACCAGGCGAGCGGTACACGCGGGCGGGCGGGTCAGGCGGTCAGGTGTCCTGCTGGCGGCCGGCCGCGAGCTCGAACTCCTGGTGGGGCCATTCCAGCTCACCGAGGGAGACGATCTCGCGACGGAAGAACGCGGCGAGCGTCCAGTCCATGGTGATCCGGAATTTGCGATTCACGGTCGGCATACGCGACAAATGATATGTGCGGTGCATGAACCATGCCGGAAAGCCGCGAACCTTCACCCCGTAGACGTTCGCGACGCCTTTGTGCAGGCCAAGGCTCGCCACCGAGCCGACATAGGTATGCACGTACGGCTTTTTTGGCTTTCCGCGCAAATCCGCCACGATGTTGTCACCCAGGCGCTTGGCCTGCCTGACCGCGTGCTGCGCGTTGGGCGTGGTGAACTCGCCGGTGTCGCTGTCGCTGAGGTCGGGGACGGCCGCGTTGTCGCCCGCCGTGTAGACGCCCTCGACCCCGTCCACGGTGAGCTCGGCGGTCGCCTTGAGGCGGCCCTTGTCGTCCAGGGGGAGGTCGCTGTTCTGGATGACGGGGTGCGGTTTCACCCCGGCGGTCCAGACGAGCGTCCCGGCGTCGAACTCCTCGCCGTCGCTCAGCACGATGTGCCGGTTCTCCGCGGACTTCAGCAGCGTCTCCAGCTTGACCTCGATGCCGCGGCGGCGCAGGGCCTCGGCCGTCCAGCGGCCCATCTCCGGCCCGACCTCGGGCAGGATCCGGTCGGTCGCCTCGACCATCACCCAGCGCATCTCGCGGTCGTCGATGTTCGGGTAGGACTTGCAGGCGGCCCGCGCCATGTCCTCCAGTTCGCCCATGGCCTCGACGCCCGCGAACCCGGCGCCGACGAACACGAACGTCAGCGCCCGTCTCCTGACCTTCTCGTCGTCCGGGTTCGACGCGGCGATGTCGAGCTGGTGCAGGACGTGGTTGCGCAGGAAGATCGCCTCCTCGACGGTCTTGAACCCGATCCCGCAGCCGGCCAGGCCCGGGATCGGCAGCGTCCGCGAGATGGACCCGAGCGCGACGACGAGCAGGTCGTAGCCGACCTCCCGTTCGGGCACGCCCGCGGTCTGCGCGCCCGCGGGCCGGAGCGTCAGCCGCTTGGACGCGTGGTCGATCCGCGTGACGTACCCGTTCAGGATCCGGCAGCGTCCGAGCACCCGCCGCAGCGGCGCGACGACATGGCGCGGCTCCAGGTTCCCGGACGCGGCCTCCGGCAGGAACGGCTGGTAGGTCATGTACGACTGGGGGTCGATGACCGTCACCATCACCTCGCCCCGGCGCAGCTCGCCGCGCAGCCTCTTCTGCAGGCGCAGGGCGGTGTACATGCCGACGTACCCACCGCCGACGACCACGATGTGCGTCGCGGAACCGCGACCGGACGGGTTGTGACCAGAAGGTTTGCGATCGGAAGGCATGTCGGGAGCGATACCCGCATCTGCGGCCTGCTCACCACATACCGGTCCTGCGACTACGGTCGCCGCGAACGGCCCGATTCCGCGAATACGCGTGCCGACCGAACTTAACCCGGCGAATCCGCATCTCATCGGACGTATCACCAGGAACCGGACCCCACGGGGACCGGCAGCGAGAAGACGCGGGGTCAGGGCCGGACGGGGGCGCCAAGCGGCCGCGCGGGAACCGGAGCAGGACAGGCCGGTCCCGACACCACCGGCCGCTTGGCCAAGGCCCTGCCCCGCCGTCCAATCGCCTGACCGGCCAACGGCCCGACCAGTCGCCCGACCAGTCGCCCGTCCAGTCGCCCGTCCAGTCGCCCGTCCAGCCGACCGGCCGCCCGCCCGCGCCAACCGCCTGACTAGCCGCGCGGCTAGTGGTAGTC
>JBOHBY010001259.1:0-6493 GCA_050698635.1 Spirillospora sp. | reverse complement strand
GGTCTAGACCTGGTTTTCGCCTCGGCTAGCCTTGCCAGTTGAGCCTTACAAGGTTTGAGTCTTCACAGCTGGCCAGGTGTAGGAAAGGGACAGCAACAGCATGCCCAAGATCAAAGTAGCCGGTCCGGTCGTCGAGCTCGACGGCGACGAAATGACGCGGATCATCTGGAAATTCATCAAGGACCAGCTGATCCTGCCCTACCTCGACGTCGACCTGAAGTACTACGACCTCGGAATCGAGCACCGTGACGCCACGGACGACCAGGTCACCGTCGACGCCGCCAAGGCCATCCAGGAGCACGGCGTCGGCGTGAAGTGCGCGACCATCACCCCCGACGAGGCGCGCGTCGAGGAGTTCGGCCTGAAGAAGATGTGGCGGTCCCCGAACGGGACGATCCGCAACATCCTTGGCGGCGTGATCTTCCGTGAGCCGATCGTCACGTCCAACATCCCCCGGCTGGTCCCCGGCTGGACGAAGCCGATCATCATCGGCCGCCACGCCCACGGCGACCAGTACAAGGCGACCGACTTCGTCGTCCCAGGACCGGGAAAGGTGACGATCACCTACACCCCCGAGGACGGCTCGGAGCCGATGGAGTTCGAGGTCGCCGACTTCCACGGTGGCGGCGTCGCGATGGGCATGTACAACTTCGACGACTCGATCCGCGACTTCGCCCGGACGAGCATGCGGTACGCGCTCACCCGCGAGATGCCGCTGTACATGTCGACGAAGAACACGATCCTCAAGGCCTACGACGGCCGGTTCAAGGACCTCTTCCAGGAGATCTACGAGTCGGAGTTCAAGGCCGACTTCGAGTCCAAGGGCCTCAGCTACGAGCACCGGCTGATCGACGACATGGTCGCGGCGGCGCTGAAGTGGGAGGGCGGCTTCGTCTGGGCGACCAAGAACTACGACGGTGACGTCCAGTCCGACACCCTCGCCCAGGGTTATGGCTCTCTCGGGCTCATGACGTCCGTGCTGATGACCCCGGACGGCAAGACCGTCGAGGCGGAGGCCGCGCACGGCACGGTGACCCGGCACTACCGGCAGCACCAGCAGGGCAAGCCGACGTCGACCAACCCGATCGCGTCCATCTTCGCCTGGACCCGCGGCCTCGAACACCGCGGCAAGCTCGACTCCCAGCCCGAGGTCGTCGACTTCGCCCGCGCCCTGGAGGAGGTCTGCGTCCAGACGGTCGAGAACGGCCAGATGACCAAGGACCTGGCCCTCCTCGTCGGCAGGGACACGCCCTACCTGACAACGCAGGAATTCCTGGAGGCCCTCGACACCAACCTCCAGAAGAAGGTCAACGGCTGAGTACGCGCGAAGGCCGCTCCGGGTTCGTCCGGGGCGGCCTTTGGCGTGTTCGGGTGGGCGGCATGCCGGGGGGTGTACCTGCCCGGCGGTGGGTGGGGTGCGCGCGATAGCCTGAACCCCGGAATATCTCGATGGCGAGAGAACCCGTGCGGCGGCGGGCTGGCGGGCTCAGGACACAGCAGGAGAGAAGAAGAAGGCAATGACGCGCACCCCAGTCACCGTTACCGTCACCGGCGCCGCGGGCCAGATCGGCTACGCGCTGCTGTTCCGCATCGCGTCCGGGCAACTCCTCGGGGCGGACGTCCCCGTACGCCTGCGGCTCCTGGAGATTCCGCAGGCGGTGAAGGCCGCCGAGGGCACCGCGATGGAGCTGGACGACTGCGCGTTCCCGCTGCTGTCCGGCATCGACATCTTCGACGACGCGACCGCGGCGTTCCAGGGCGCGAACGTCGGCCTGCTCGTCGGTGCGCGGCCCCGCACGAAGGGCATGGAGCGCGGCGACCTGCTGGAGGCCAACGGCGGCATCTTCAAGCCGCAGGGCGAGGCGATCAACGCGGGCGCGGCGGACGACGTCAAGATCCTGGTGGTCGGCAACCCGGCCAACACCAACGCGCTGATCGCGCAGCAGCACGCGCCGGACGTCCCCGCCGACCGCTTCACCGCGATGACGCGCCTCGACCACAACCGCGCGCTCGCCCAGCTCTCGAAGAAAGCGGGCGTGTCGGTCGCCGACATCCGCCGGATGACGATCTGGGGCAACCACTCCGCGACCCAGTACCCGGACATCTTCCACGCCGAGGTCGCGGGCAAGAACGCGGCCGAGACGGTCAACGACCAGGGCTGGCTGGAGAGCGACTTCATCCCGACCGTAGCCAAGCGCGGCGCGGCGATCATCGAGGCGCGCGGCGCGTCCTCGGCGGCGTCGGCGGCGTCCGCGGCGATCGACCACGTCCACACCTGGGTGAACGGCACCGCCGAGGGCGACTGGACGTCCATGGCCGTCGTGTCGGACGGCTCCTACGGTGTCCCGGAGGGTCTCATCTCGTCCTTCCCGGTCACCACGAAGGACGGAAAGTGGGAGATCGTCCAGGGCCTGGACGTCAACGACTTCTCCCGCGCCCGCATCGACGCGTCCGTCGCCGAGCTGTCGGAAGAGCGTGAGGCCGTCCGCAAGCTCGGCCTCATCTGACCGGATCCGACCGACCGCCTCGACGGCATCGACGGCATCGAGCCCCGGCCCACCCCGGCCGGGGCTCGTTCGTTTGCCGGGGAGGCGGAGGCGGAGGCGGCGCCTTTGTGATCCGGGTCACGTTGGCGGTCTTCAACACTCGTCCTGTCGCCCGCGTATTTCCCGTGACAGATTGTCGGGGTGCGGTGAAGGGGTGGTCGGCAGTGGCGGAGTACGGCCGGCAGGCGGCATGCGGCGGGTCGGTGTAGTGGTGGCCCAGCTCTGGAGGCCGGGGCGCCGGCTCGCCGCCCGGCAGGAGCCTCCCGGGTCCCTGCTCAGCGAGCAGGGCATGCGGCTTGCCTACGACCGGCACAGCCAGGAGCTGCTCGGCTTCGCGTGCAACGCCCTCGCCGATCGGCAGCTCGCCGAGGACGTCGTGCAGGAGACGTTCGTCAGGGCATGGCGGTCCGCCGCGTCTTTCGACCACCGGCGGGCGAGCCTGCGGACGTGGCTGTTCGCGATCGCCCGCAATGTCGTGACCGACGCCCGGCGGCACCGGGCGGCGCGCGCGCCGCTCGCCGGGCCGGCGGACACGAGCGAGCAGCAGCACGATCCGCGCGACCGGTTCGATCAGCTGCTGACCCGGATCGAGCTCGACGAGGCGCTGCGGCGGCTGTCGGCCGAGCACCGCCGGGTCGTCCTGGACGTGTACTTCCTCGGCCGGACGTGCGCCGAGCTCGCCACCGAGCTCGGTGTCCCAGCGTCCACCGTGCGCAGCCGGCTCTACTACGGCGTGCGCGCCCTGCGGGTGATCCTCGACGAGAAGGGATGGCTGGCCCCGTGACTCCCACCTGCCACGCGATCCGCGTCGAGCTCACCGAACTGCTCCTCCTGGACCGGCCGCTCCCGGCTCCGCTGGCCCGCCACCTCGCGTGGTGCGCGGAGTGCTCGGCCGAGATGGAGGGAGTAGGCCGGGTGGTCAGGACCTTCGAACGCGCCGAATCCGTGGCGACCACCGAATCCGTGGCGACCACCGAATCCGTGGCCGCCACCGGGCCCGTGGCGAAAGGGCGTGCCAGGCGGTATCGGGTCGCCGCGGCGGCGGCGGGGGTCGTGCTCGCCGCCTGCGCGTTGCTCGCGATGGTGCTTCCCGGTGCCGGGCCCGCGGAACCGCCGGCCTCGACGGTCACGCTGTCCAGGCAGGAGCCGATGATCGAGCACGTTTGGGGCACGGAGGTTCCGGTGTCCCTGTCCGGGCTCCGGCCGGGTGAGACGTACCGGTTCCTGACCGGCGACGCGAAGGGCAGGCGCCAGTCGGCCGGGAGCGTGCACGCGGGCGGTGGCGGCGCGCCGATGCGCACCCGCATGGTGACGGCGATGGCCCGGTCGGAGATCACGATGCTGCTCGTCCAGGACGCGAGCGGGCGCATGGTCGCGCGGCTGCCCGTGACGTCCGCCTCGCACGTACCGCGCTGACCCCGCGCGCGTGACGCGCTGATCCAGATACGCCGGTGGGCCGGGGTCCGGTGCCGCTGTCCCGGCCCCGGCCTGCCGGTCATCCCGTGCGGCGTTCCGTCGTGCGCCATTCCTCGCTCCCCCTTTCCATGACAGATCCCTCTTGGAGGTTCGTCCATGATTTCCGTCAGGCACGTCATCGGCGCGACGACGGTGCTGGCCGCCGCCTGCGCCTCGGCCTTCGGCGTCGCCGCCTCGGCCGATGGGCCACCGGCCCTGCCCGGTCAGGGCGACGGCGGGCTGGTCGCGGCCGTCAGGGCGGCGAAGCCGAAGCCGATCCCGATCTCCGGCCGCGACCGGCTCTACACGGCCGACCAGAGCTCCAACACGGTCACGGTGATCGACCCGGCCAGCAACCGGACGCTGGGCACGATCCGTCTCGGCGACCAGCGGCTCGGGTCGACGCTCAGCCCGCAGTACCTCGACAACGCGGGCGTTCACGGGCTCGGATACTCCAGAGACCGCCGGCGTCTCGGCGTGGTCAGCGTCGCCAGCAACACCGTCGACATCATCGACACGCGCACGAACAAGGTCCTCAGCCACACCGACGCGGGCCGCGCCGCGCACGAGGGCAACTTCACCGCGGACGGCAAAGAGTTCTGGGTCGCCGACCGCGGCCGGGACACCGTGAGCATCGTCGACGCCGACCGCGGTGGCATCGACGGGCGCGTCAAGGTCGGGGAGGGCCCGTCGAAGGTGCTGATGAGCCCGGACGGGAGGCTCGCCTACGTCAACCACATCAGCGCGCCGGAGATCACCATCGTGGACGTGAAGTCCCGCAAGGTCACCGGCCACATCAAGGGGCTCGCCGACCCCTTCTCCTCCGACGCCGCCATCTCCCCGGACGGCAAGGAGATCTGGGCGGCGCACAAGCGCGTCGGCAAGACCAGCGTGATCGATCTCGCCACGCGGAAGGTCAAGGCCGTCCTCGACACGGGCCCGGACACCAACCACCCCAACTTCGCCGACAACCGGATCGGCTCGTTCGTCTACCTGACCGTCGGCGGTCTCGACCAGACGCTCGTCTACGAGCGCACGGACACCGGGACGCCCAAGCTGGTCACGCGCGTGCGCAACCACGGGCACGCTCCCCACGGCTCCTGGCCGAGCGGTGACGGGACGCGCATGTACATCGGGTTGGAGAAGTCCGACGCGGTCGACGTCATCGACACCGGCACCAACCGGGTGATCAACACGATCAGGACCGGGCAGGAGCCCCAGGCGATCGTCTACGTGCCGGACGCCGTGTCCAGCCCCGGTTCCGCCTCCGGGCTCGGGCGCCAGGGCCTCGAAGGGGGGACGCGGAACGTGCCGACCGTCCTGCCGGACGGGTCGGCCGGCGATCCGATGCGTCCGGGTGGCAAGGGCCGCGTCCTGGAGGCGACCGTGCGGCCGGTCGGCGGGCTCGACATGGTCCAGTTGCAGGCCCGTGACCTGAGCCCCGCCACGACGTACGAGGCCTACGCCGTCGAGGCGTCCGGGCGCAGGACGCCGCTGGTCTCCTTCACCACCGACGAGGGCGGCAAGGCGCCGCAGGTGCTGTCCTTCTCCCAGTTCACCGGGAAGAAGATCGCGCTCAGGTCGAAGGGGAAGGCTTCGGCGCAGACCCTGGCCTCGGTGAAGAGGGCGGGCGACCATTCGCACGAGCCGCCGAGCGGCCGTGAGGTCGACCCGGCTTCCCTGCTGTTCTGCTGCTGCTGAAAACAAAGGTGACGCCTTCATGGAATGCTCATATCGGAACGGCCGGCGACACCGTTTTCCGCGCATTCTCGCGGCCGCCGTGGCCGCCGTGGCCGCCGTGGCCGTCGGCGCCGGCACGGTGGTGCTCCTGCCCGGCACGGCTTCCGCGCACGTACGGGTCCTGTCCGAGGGTGCCGAGGCCGGAAAGCCCGCGACCCTGCGATTCCGTGTCCCCAGCGAGAAGGAGGTCAGTACGACCGTCCGGGTCGACGTCACGCTGCCCAAGGGGGTGACGGCCGACTCCGTCCCCGCGGTCAAGGGCTGGACGGTCACCCAAAGCGCCGTCGGCGGAATGGCGAATGGCGGCGCTCACATCGTCTGGACGGCACGGGCCGGAAATGAGATCCGGCCCGCCGATACCCGTACCTTCACCGTGCGCGCTGACCCGCTGCCGAAGGTGGGCGTGCTCCGCTTCGACACGGCGCAGACGTACTCCGACGGTTCGGTCGTGAACTGGAACCAGCCCTCGACCGGCGGGCAGGAGCCGGACTTCCCCACCCCGGAACTGGTCCTTGACCCGGCGGCGGTGCCGGCGGCTCCGCCGCCGGGAAGCGCGGCGGAAGAACGGTCTCATTCGGCCATCGGCGAACAACCGAAACTGTCGGCGACACCGCGGGCGAATACGGTTTCGGACGCGTCGGAGGGCCGGGATATTTCGATTGCCGTTTTCGCGGTCGCGGGCACGCTCGCCGCTGTCGGTCTCGTCGCGCTCGCCCGGCGGCTGCGCCGGGCGCCCGCGCACGCTGCGCGAA
>JBOHBY010001258.1:0-2002 GCA_050698635.1 Spirillospora sp. | reverse complement strand
GCCCCTCACCGGTGCCCGCGGCGGCCGGGTCGCCGAAGTAACCCTCGGGGGTGACGCGGCGGGCCGCGTCGAAGCCCTGGCGCCAGACGGCCAGGTCGGACGCGCCCAGGTTGCTGGGTTCCAGCCTGGCGCGGACGTCCTCGCGCACCAGTTCCGGGTGGGAGTGCATCATCAGGGACGTCTCCCACCGTCCGGCGTGAACGTCGGCCGGGCCGGGCGGCGGCGGGACGTCCGGGCCGTAGAGGGTGAGGCACGGGTCGTCCAGGTCGAGGCCGATACGCCGCGCCAGCGCAGGCTCGGTGACGAAGCTGGCGTCGGCGACCGCGCGGTCGCGGGCCGTCCGGATGCCGTCGTGGATCGTGCGGTTGTGCAGCGCGTCGCCGTGGCCGGAGAAGCAGAACACGTGCCGGAACCCGTCGCGCGCCATACCTGCGAGGAGGTCGACCATGACCTCCTTCATCAGCTCGGGCCGCACGCTGTAGGACGCGGGGAACGACCCCGAGACCACGTTCACGCCCCAGTAGTACGGAGGCATGATCAGCGCCCGCACACCCCGCTCGGCCAGTAGTGCCCGCACCGCGCGGACCCGGGCGCCCGGCACGTAGACGTCGGTGCCGGTCGGCAGGTGCGGGCCGTGCTGTTCGATCACCCCGAACGCCCACAGCAGCACGGCCCCGTCCCGTGCGGCCTCGTCGACCTCGTACCAGGTCAGCTCGGCCAGCGTCCCGGCGAAGACGTCCCCCAACGGTTCGCGTGTCACGGCGCGAGCAGCTCGTCGAGCGGACGGGTGCTGTCGATCAGCCCGGTGTCGACGGTGAGCTGGGCCAGCGGCGCGATCTCGTTCTTGCCCGCCTCCGGGTTCCAGCCGGGCAGCGTGACCTTGTCGCTGAGGCCGGCGTCCAGCTTCAGGTAGCCGTTCAGCGCGGCGCGGGCCTCGTCGGGGTGGGCCTGGGCGTAGGTCAGGGACTCCTTCAGCGCGGCGGTGAAGCGCTTGACGATCTCGGGGTTCTTGGTCGCGAACTGCTTGGACGTGAACCACCCCGCGAACGGAAGGTCCTTGCCCATGCTGGCGTAGCTCACCGGAAGGGCGTGCGCGCCCTGCTTCTTGGCGATGGAGATGAACGGCTCGCTCATCATCGCCGCGTCCACCTTGCCGGCGTTGAGCGTCTCGGGCATGTTCGGGATCGGGACCTCGGTGAGCGAGACGTCCTTGGCCGCCAGCCCCTGCTTCTTGAGGCTGGAGGTCACCGCGACCTCGTTGATGCCCTTGAGGGTGTTGATCGCGATCTTCTTGCCCTTGAGGTCGCCGATGTCCTTGATCGCGGGGTCGCGGGTCATCAGCTGCCCGGAGCCGTCGTTCAGCACGTCCGCGGACGCGCGCGCCCCGACGGACACCATCGTCACCGGGATGCGCTTGTTGCGCGCGATGAGCAGGCTGACCAGGTTGGAGTAGCCGAACTGGAAGTCGCCGCTGACCACCGCCGGGACGATGGCGGCGCCGCCCTGCGCGCTCTGCGTGGTGACGTTCAGCTTGTGCTTGGCGAACACGCCCTTGGAGATGCCGAGCTGCACCGGCGCGATGTCGATGATGGGGATGACGCCGAGCTTGACCGACGCCGTGCCGGAGGCGTTCACCTTCGCGTCGTCGCCGCCGCCGCAGGCGGTGAGCGGCGTCAGGGCCAGCACCACGGCGGCCGCGGCGGCGATGCGGCGGTGGCTGAGGACCGGGCGTCCGCGCCGGTCACGGTAGGGAAAGGGCATCTCGGAACTCCAGAGAACGGGGTGGGTGCGCACGGGGCGCGGGCAAGGTCGTCACCGTGTCCCGGTGCGGGCGGGACGTCGGAGCGGGACGCCGGAGCGGGCGGGCACCCGGTGGCCGACGTCGGCGGGACGTGTCCGCCACGCCCACCATAATCCGCCTAATGCATATATTCAATAGGTCGAACTGTCGTCATGCGGGCGCGCGCCGCCGTTCAGGAGGCGCGGGCGGACGCGTCCAGGC
>JBOHBY010001257.1:0-2461 GCA_050698635.1 Spirillospora sp. | reverse complement strand
CGGCGCGTGGACGCCCCAGCAGATCACGGCCCTTCTCGGCTAGGTTCGAGCCCATGAACGCCGGTGACGTCGTCGACGACTTCGAACTGCCCGACGAGACGGGCGAACCGCGCACGCTGACCGGGCTCCTGGAGCAGGGCCCGGTCGTCCTGTTCTTCTACCCGGCCGCGATGACCCCGGGCTGTACCGCCGAGGCCTGCCACTTCCGCGACCTGGTCGCCGAGCTCGCCGCCGTCGGCGCCCACCCCGTCGGCATCAGCGCCGACACGGTCGCCAAGCAGAAGGAGTTCGCCGACGAGCACTCCTTCGGCTACCCGCTGCTGTCGGACCCGTCCGGCGAGGTCCGCGCCCGCTTCGGCGTCAAGCGCGGCATCGCGCTCATGCCGACCAAGCGCCAGACGTTCGTGATCGACACCGACCGGCGCGTCCTCGCGGTCGTCAAGAGCGAAATCCGCATGAACTCCCACGCCGACAAGGCGCTCGCGGCCCTGCGTCAGCGCCCGTCGTCGTCCTGACCGTCATCTGGCCCGACGACGGGCAGGGTGACGGTGGACGGGTGCGCGGGGGAGTGGAAGATCTCCTGGTCGGCGGTGAGCATCGCGGTGGCGCTCCCGATCGGCGCGCCCGTGCCCGGGTTGCGCGCGACGCGCGGATACGCCCCGCTGGCGACCTGAACACGCACACGGTGCCCGCGCAGGAAACGGTGACCGACAGGCCATAGTTCGATGGCGACGCGACGAACCCCGTCCTCGCCCGGCTCCGGGGTGCCGGGGACGAGCCGCCGCATCCCCTCGCACAGGTTCAGCGACTCGCCGTCCGGCGTGACGTCGCACAGCCGGACGACGAAGTCGGTGTGCTCCAGATTCGACCTGATGTGCAGATCGGCGGTGACCGGCCCGATGATCTCCAGATCCTCCTCCAGCACCTCGGAGGTGTAGGTCAGCACGTCCCGCCGCCGCTCCAGCCGCTTCTGGTCGGTGGACGGGTGCGTCTCGCCCAGCAGCGTCGGGCCGCCGAGGAACGGGGTCGGGTGGTTCGGGTCGTACCGGTAGGTGTCGGGCTCCGACTCGGGCGCCGCGCCGGCGGACAGCACACCGTCCGGATGCAGGTGCCAGCGCTCCTCCCGCATCCCCGGGACGGGCCAGTCGGGGAACTCGCGCCACTCGCCCGCGCCCGTGATGTAGAGCCGGACGGCCTGTTCGCGCAGCTCGGACGGGTCGTCCAGCAGATGCGCGCGGAACCAGGCGATCGACTCGCCGACCGAGCCGCGCATCATCCGCTGGTCGGCGTGGAACCACGGGCCGATCGTCAGGTAGGGACGGCGCCCGGCGGCGCGAAGGGCCGCGTAGTCCTTGATCTGCCAGGGCAGGAAGATGTCGTACCAGCCGCCCGTCAAGTTCACCGGCGCCGTGACCTGCGAGACGGTCGGGGAGAAGTCGCGCTTGTCCCAGAACGGGGTGTCGGGCCCGTTGACGAGGAGGTCCTGGAAGAACCGCTGCTGCTCGCCGGTCGCCAGCCGGTCGAGCTCGGCGAGCGGACGCCCCGAAAGCGTGGCCCTGCGCGCCCGCCGCGGCGACAGTACCGCGGTCGTGATCCCGGACAAGGAACTCTTCATCCGCGCGGTCATGTCGACCCAGATGAGGGCGGACTCCAGCGCGAACGTCCCGCCGACGTTCACGGCGTCACGGAACGTCGACGCCGTGACCTGCATCGACAGTGCCTTCAGCTCGGGCCCGGCGTCGGCGGCGACCGCCCACTGGACGTAGCCGAGATAGCTCGGGCCGTGCATGGCGAACGTCCCGCCGAACCAGGGCTGCGACTTCAGCCACTCGACGGTGGCGAGGCCGTCCTCGCGCTCGTCCAGCGCCTCGAACACCCCGCCCGACCCGAAACCGCCCCGGACGCTCTGCACCACGACCTGGAACCCGTGCGACGCGAACCCCTGCCCGCACATCAGCCCGAACGGCCCGCGCCGCCCGTACGGGGACCGGACGAGCACCGTCGGCGCCCGCTCGACGTCGCTCGGTATGTAGCGGTCGGCCAGCAGCGTCACGCCGTCGGCGGCCGGGACCTCAAGGTCGCGCTCGACCCTGACGCGGTGGGGGCCGTTCCGCAGTCCCAGCGCCGTGACCCCGAGCCGACGCATCATTCCCACGCCTACCACCCGATCGATCGTAATCGCCCCGTGGAGCGTTCCCCGTCCCGGGAGCCCGTGATGTGCCTCGCACGCTCCGCGCCTTCACTACCATCGGGGTCGCACAACATGGCAAAACGGACGTCACGGACCGTCCACCAGGCGGCCCCAGAGGGAGAGATGCACGCGTCATGGGTGACCTGAGCTGGCAGCGGATCGTTGCCGCCGTGATCGTGGTGGTGGGCGCCCTGGCGATCGCTGTCGTCCTGCGGCTGCTCACCGGACGGCTGTTCAAGCGCGCCGGCGACACCCGCTGGACCTGGGACG
>JBOHBY010001256.1:0-8600 GCA_050698635.1 Spirillospora sp. | reverse complement strand
GGCCCCGCCCACGGGGCCGGAAACCAGGCCGCCCAAGGCCACGGACCGTCCGTCTCGAACCACCGGGTGGCGAACCGCGGCACGACCGGCGCTGGAAAGGGCACCGCCTTCGGCGCCCCATCCGCCGAGAAACGTGGATCGCCAGGTGAGACCGAGCTCAAGTCACGGCGGCGGACGGGCACCCGGGTCCGCGCGGGACTGGCAGTGACCGGCGTGGCCGTGCTGGTCGGAGCGCTGCTGCCCGGTGACGTCCATCGCTCCTCAGGCGACCTGACGCCGGAGGTGCCCCAGGCCACGCGACCGTCGCCTCCCGGATCGCAGGCCGGACGAGTCGAGTGGACCACACGGACCCAGGAGCGGCTTGACCAGGTGGAATCCCTCCTGGCGCAGGCGGGCAAGGCCGAGCGGACCGTCGGCGCGATCCCAGAGTTCCTGCGCCGGTCGCAGTTCAAGGCTCTGCTGGTCAGGCTGGACGGGGCCCAGACGTGGCTGCGGAGCTGGCGGGACATCCTGCGTGCCGACCTGAACGCCGCCCACCAGCACGCCGCCGCCGTCCAGCGGCTGGCCCTTGTCCGTCAACGGCTCAGGGCGGTCGACAACGCGCGTCTCACGTTGCGGCAGTTTCCCGGCACCCGGCCCCACCACGTCCAGAAGGCTCTCATCTCTCTCGACCGGCAGGCGTCAGCGCTCCGCCGGCAGGAGACGGCCCTTCGCGCCACCGAGGCGACCTGGCTCCAGGCCGTCCGCACCGCGAGCACACGCCCCCTGCCCGACCTCCCACCCAGCATCGCCGCGCTGATCGAGCAGGTCCTCAAGGCCCTGAAGTCACAACTGCCAGGTGGTTCACTACCTGGGGACAAGACCCTGTTGAACAATCGGCGCGACAACTCCGACGCCGACACCTCCCGCGCAACCACCACGGGAGAACCACCGCTCAACCGCACCCCGCCGAAGACCGCACCTCAACCGCCGAGCACCGGCGGAAGCGGAGGGCGGGGCGGCGCCGGAACGCACGGCGGAACCGGCGGAACCGGCGGCGACGGCGGAACCGGCATCAGCGGCGGGACCGGGGGAACCGGCGGCGACGGCGGCACCGGAACCCACGGCGGAACCGGCGGCGACGGCGGCGCAGGCGGGACCGGTGCCAACGGCGGAAAGGGCGGTAACGGCGGTGGGGGCGGGACCGGCTCCCACGGCGGCAAAGGCGGAAACGGCGGCGCCGGCGGCAACGCCATCGACTGACCCCGCATCGAAGCGACCACCAGACCGACGGCGTCCCCACAAGCAGAGGCGGTAAGAAGGGCGCCACGCGCGCCCCGGGCGCCCTCCCAAAACCGCGACCGGTCAGCGACTACCCATCACCGATCTACTCAATACCCCCCACCGTCGCCTGCGGGTGTGTTGCCGCCGTCGCTGATGGGTGTGTTGCCGTTTTCGGTTGTGCCGCCTTCGGTTGTGGGTCCTTCGCCTTGATCTGCGGGTTCGGCGCCGGCTTCGGGTGTGTCGCCGCCGGTGGGGTTACCGCCCATGGGATTGCTGGCTTCTGGCGGTTGGTCGGACAGTGGTTGGTCGGTGGGTGGTTCGACGGCCGGTACTTCTGCTGGTGGCTGTTCGGGTGTGAAACCGGGGGGCAAGGCGGCCGGGGTGGGCATGTTGCGGGGGTCGACGGGGCCGATGGGGCCGATGAGCGATTCGATCGACCTCACGATCTCGGGGCCAGCCTCCCGGATCGTCTGGAAGGCCAGGTTGCCGAGATCCATGAAGGCTTGACCCCGGGTGACGGGGTCGGCGAACTGCCCGATCCGTTCCGCGATCTCCAGCCCTCGCTGGATCGCCGCCTGGTTCTCCTTGATGGACTGGAGAGTCTTGGCCTGGGCCTCGGTGAGGTCGACGTGCCTGGTGTAGGTCAGGTACGCGCCGGCCGACCCCCGGCCGGTCTTCACGCTGTACCCGAGGCCGGGTTCCGTTTCCTCGGGCCCGGTACGGACCTTGACCCCGCCGACTGACTGTTCTTGGTATGACTTGACGGTCCGTGTGGGGAGGTTGCCTGTCACGCCGAAGGTCCGTCCGCCGGCAGACCTTTTGGCGTCGAACCCGATTCCTTCTTTGGGCAGGCCGCCCTTGGAGTTGATGACACTGAGGCTGGCGCCCGGGTTGCGGAGACCGACCCCGCCGGTGATGGCGGCTTTTCGGCCGTCCTCCGAGATGGTGACTTTGACCTCGGCGCCTGCGGGGACACGGCCGAGCATGCGGCCGATCTCACCGGTGACCGTCCATCCGGACCGGGCGGCGGCAGGCGGGTCGGGTGGTTCGGCATGTGCGGCGGGAAGGGTGGTGGTGGCGAACGCGGTCACGGCCGCGGTTGTGTGGCCGGGTGGAGGTTGGTGGAGCGGACGGTTCGGGTGGGGCGTGCACAAGGAGCTCGTGGCGTGAGGGCCGGGCCCGTCCTCTCTGGTGACATCGGCTGGAGATGCGGACCTGGCGGAAAGGGGCGCGGGCCCTGTCTGCCTTCGCCGTGACGTCCTGGGCGCGCCAGGGTCCCGGGTGTGGTCACCGGATCGGCTGAGGTTGAGGGCCGCTGGAATGGGTCGCCGCACGTGGCTCCTTGTGCGGTACACCACGCGTGGCCGACGCGTCGCGGCTTAGGCACGCGACGGTCTCTGTTGTCCGCGAGCCGGATTCCCAGGGGGATCCCCAGGCCCTTGCCCGTGGACGATCGTGCCCTATATCGATAACACCATCGACGTTGCTACGGCAACCCGTTGAGGCCGGGTGGCCTTACGCGGCCACCAGTTCTTGTCGTGGTTTCCAGGTCCATGCGCCGCAGGTGGGACGGTGTCGTCGACGGCGGGACGGGCCGTCCGGGATTGATTGAGGGGTTGACGCTAGGGCGGGCGTGGTTACGATGAGGCCTGCCATCGATGCGTTGGCGGGACCACCGCGTGAGTTGACCGCGGTGACGTTCCGGGAAGGCCCGCTGCTGAACAAGCAGTAGGAGAGCCGCGTCGGGGATGGCACAGATGGCCTGCGGGCCTGAAGTGTGCCGATGCTCGTGCCCTGTGCCCTGCACATACCGGGGCCTTCCGTGGACCAGACCCGGCCCGCCGCCTCTCCTTTCCTGAAAAGCAAATGCGCGGTGGGCGCTTGGAGCAGCGCCATGTCCTCACGCATGATTTCTCACGCTTTTACGCGACCGGTACGCGACGCGTTGTCGGCGCTTCTGCCGGTTGTCCTGATGCTCGCCCTGACCGCCACGGTGACGTTCACGCTCGCGGTGCGGTCCGCCGCCGCTGCCGATGGCGTGTCCGACGGCGGACCGGGATCTTCGCCGCGTCCGGCGGCCACGCCGTCCGTTCCGTCCGGTATCTCGATCCAGAACGAGCTGGTCAAGATCCGCCGTTCGCTGCACACGCTGAAGAAAGAGGCGGCGCGCCGACAGGGCGGGGCCGCTGGACGGCAGCCGCGCCAGGCGACTGTCACGTCCGGACCGGCCCGTCCTGCGGGTGCCGGTCATCAGGTGCGCGGTGGCGCGGCGGCGGTGCGGTTCGCTCTGCGTCAGCTCGGCAAGCCGTACGTCTGGGGCGCCACCGGGCCGAACGCCTACGACTGCTCGGGCCTGGTGCAGGCCGCCTGGCGGGCCGCCGGGGTGAAGATCCCCCGCGTCACCTACGGGCAGTACCCGGCGTCCCGCCGCGTTTCGCGCGGTCAGCTGCTGCCGGGCGACCTGGTGTTCACCAACGGCCTGCGGCACGTCAAGATGTACATCGGGAACGGTCGTACCATCGAAGCCCCCCGTGCCGGACAGCGCGTCAAGATCAAGCCGCTGCCCACGCGCGGCGTCGTCGGGTACGGGCGGGTCGCTCCGACCATCAGGGCCCAGGCGGGTGTCAAGCCCGCTCCCCGGGTTGAAGAGCCGGTGCACCACGCCTACCCCGATCCGTCCCCGGTCACCGTGGACGGCGCCCGGCTTGGTCGGCCGACGGTCAAGGCGCAGCCCGTCGGCGTGTCGCCCGCGTCCGGGAAGCCCTGCCGGCGCGGCCGGTCCGCGCCCGAGGGCGCGAACGCGTGCGCCCGCGGTCGCTTCCAGCCGTCGTACCACTGCCTGTGCCTGGGTTGCCCGGCCTGTGCTCCTGGCAAGGCCGACAAGCCGGTCGCCGGGAGCAGGAGACCAGCCGCGCGCCCGCCCCATCGTGGACAGGACGTGTGCCTGCGCTCCCGGATGGTCGTCGCTCCCTGCCGCCCATGCGTCATCGTCGGCAAATACCGTCGAGGGGACGCGGGTACCGGCAGCGCCTCGCCCAACCGGGCCGGGCCATGCGCGGTCAGGCTGGGCGAACCGGCTGCGAGTCACGCCTCCGGCGCACCGTCGCGGCACGTCAAGCGTCTCGCGGGGTCGTGGGAGGACGGCTCCGCCCCGCCTGGACGGAGCAGGGCGACGGTTGAACGCAGGCGTGCCGAGGGGACGAACGTCCAACTGCGCCACGGCCGTCCGGCCGCCGAGCGCCTTGACGGTCAGCCCTCGCGGAACCGGGAGGCCCGCGCGGTAGGCGGCCCACCCGGAGGCCGCATCGCCGCGTAGCGGCCTGGTCGACCACGCAGACCAGCAGGCCCCGAACCCGGAAACCGGGGCTCACCTATCCACTGGAGTGTCATGGTCAGGTCCGAAAACCGTCCGGGAACCGCACGGATCTGCGCGCTTCCCGGCTGCGACAAAGCCTTCTCGCCCCGCGCCGACGGCTCCCGCAGGTACTGCGGCAAGGAACACCGCCTTGAGGCCCGCCGGGTCCGCCGACAGGCCGAACACGATCAGCAGGATGGACAGGAGCGGGCTACCAGTGTCGGGGCTTTTGAGCAGGCCTCTGCACGTTCTCGTGAGCCTGCGACACCGATGACGCCGACTGTTTCCACGCGCCGAGTGGCAACAACCGGCGACTGTAGTGTCGCTCCACTTCCATCCATGGCGCGAGGCTCGAACGTCACCAAAGTCGTCGCCGCCCCGCCACGTTCTGTCGGTTCACCCGCCGCATCCGCCGCGCGCGCCTCTGATTCGCGGTCTGGTGACCGTCATGTGCGTACTTCAAGCACGCGTGTGGCGGCCGTTCGTGGGAAGTCGCCGTCCTCTGCCACGCGTCCCAAGCCGGGCCGCGATCGGACGGTGCGCTCCCGGGCCACGACGATTTCCGCCACCCCGCTCAGGCGACGACGTAAAAGGCTGCTTCTGGTTGTTCTGGCGGTCCTGGTCGGGGGGTTGGTTTCGGGTGGGCTCCATGTCCGGTCCTCCTTTGAGGGCAGCACGGCCTCGCCGCCGACGCATCGCCCTGTGTCGCCACGCACCACCGGTCCTCCGGACCACGCCGTCAGGCCCCCGGCCCACACGGCTGTAACCCCGAAGTGGGCCGTCCGCACACGGCGAGCATTGGACGAAATCCAGACGCACCTCGTCCAGACCCGTAAAGCCCGTCAGGCCCTCGCCGCCGCGTCACCCCGCGCCAAGACCCCGGCCTACATCACTCTTTCCGCCAGCCTGACCAGAATCGACATCTGGCTCACCCGCTGGCACGCAATTCTGCGCACTGATCTGGCCGCCGTGGACCGGCATTCCCGTGTCGTCCGCGACCTCTCCACCGCCCGTCGGCAACTCGCCACCATCACCGCCCTGGGCACCAAACTCCGCCGCGCGTCTACGACAACCGCCATGGGACGAGTACTCCAAGACATCGACAAGGCGACCAATAAGCTCAATCACCGGGTGAAGACGCTCTCAGCGGCCGACACCACCTTGCATCGCACCCTCGGCGCGGCCGGGCGACGCGAACTCCCGCACATCCCCGCCGAAACTCTTCGTCTTCTCAAGCAGATCCCTGGCGTCCTCAAGTCATTTCCCCCGGCGCCTACCCGTAGCCCAGCCTAATGGCACCCGTGAATGTGGTATATCGGCAGAGCCATCCGGGGCCGGGGGAAAACCGCTGGCATGCGGACGGTGTCTTCTTCTACTGTCGGACACCGTCGGTATCGCCTGCTGAAGGAGTTCGTCATGTACCGCGATCACGACGCCGAGGCGTCCTTTTGAGCCGATCAGCAAGCGTCGCAGGGGGTTCCCTCTAGCGAGACCAAGGTCAAGCGCGGCGCCCGCAAGGTCGGCGTCGACACCGAGCTGATCGAGAAGCTCGGTGGCGGCGACCCGTGCCCGTGCGGGTCCGGGCGGCGCTTTCCGCCGCTGCTGCCGTCGCGGCGGACGCTTCGACGACACGCTGGGTCACTACTATGTGCGCGACTGAGGCCAAGGGCCGCCGGGCGGTGACGGGGTGAGGCCTAGGACGGTCATGAGGTGGGTGACCGTGTCCTCTGGCGGGCCTGTGATGGGGACGGTGAGGACGTCCTCGTCCGGCGCCGGGGGTTCCAGGTCGGCGAACTGGGTGTCGAGGAGGTCGGCGCCGAAGTAGTGGCCCTCGCGGGCCCTCATGCGGGCCGCGATCAGGTCGTGGTCGCCGTCCAGCAGGACCATGCGGACGCCCGGACGTCCACCCGCCACGATGTCGCGGTAGCGGCGTTTGAGGGCCGAGCAGGTGACGACGCCGGGACGTCCCGTCGAGCGGAGCTCGTCCGTTGATTGGCGGTGGGTGGGGGCTGGAGGACGGTCTGTGGCGAGCCGGTCGTCGATCCAGGCGGCGATGGCGCGCAGCCAGGGGAGCCGGTCGGCGTCGGTGAGGGGATGGCCCGAGCGCATCTTCTCGATGTTGGCCTCGGAGTGGAAGGAGTCGGCCTCGGCGTAGTCCCAGCCGAGCCGTTCGGCGAGCAGGCTCCCGATGGTGGTCTTGCCGCTGCCGGACACGCCGGCGATCACGATGACCGTGGGGGGTGGCGGGGCCATGGTCAGGTGGCCACCACGGGGGAGCCGGACAGGACGATCCCCTCCTGCGCGAACTCGTCCAGGGCGCGGTCGACGGTCGCCTTGCCGACCCCGGCGGTCAGGTCGAGGAGGACGGCGGTGCGCAGGCCCGCGCGGGCGGCGTCGACGGCGGTCGCGCGGACGCAGTGGTCGGTGGCGATGCCGGTGACGTCGACGGCGTCCACACCGCGGGCGGCGAGCCAGTCGCCGAGGGGCTGCTCGTCGTCGGAGGTGCCCTCGAAGCCGCTGTAGGCGGCGGCCTCGCGGCCCTTGCTGAAGACGGCCTCGATCGGCGCGAGCGCCAGGTTCGGGTGGAAGTCGGCGCCGGGGGTGCCGATCACGCAGTGCGGCGGCCAGGTGTCGACGTAGTCGGGCTCGGCGGAGAAGTGGGCGCCGGGGTCGAGGTGGAAGTCGCGGGTGGCGACGATGTGCGCGTACTCGCGCCGGTGCCCGGCCATGTACCCGGAGATGGCCGTGGCCACGTCCGCGCCGCCGCCGACCGCGAGCGACCCGCCCTCGCAGAAGTCGTTCTGTACGTCGACGATGATCAGAGCCTTCTTGCCCATGACCGCTCCCTGTACGAGTCGCCTCGAACGAAGAGTCCCTTTCGCCGGAGCTTGTGGTGTTCTCACCTCGTGACGCGGCGAAGAAAAGGGCTCACTGGGGACCGTACCCCAGCTCCACGGGGATGGTCTCAGCGGCGGGGGCCACCGTTGACGAACTCGGTGGGGACGGCGGGTTCGCCTTTGGAAAGCTGTGCCGCGGTCGTGGGGAGTTCGGCGATCGCGCGGGCGTGCCGTTCCCTGGCGTCCAGGAGCGGTTCGCGTCCGATGATCTCGCCGTTGCGCACCAGCGGTACCTGGAGGACGCGGTCGCGCGGGCCCGGGGTCGGCTCTCCGGTGGAGACGGTCTCGGCGTGGGCGGTGCCGTGGCCGTCGATGCGGCGGACGGCCGTCTTGCGTCCGCCGCGGCTCGGCTTGCCGGTGGAGCGTTTCGCGACGGGGCGCATGGGCGCGTCGTCCTCGGGGCCGTCCGAGCGGGCGACGAGCTTGTAGACGAGGGAGGCGGTGGGGGCACCGGAGCCCGTGACGAGGGACGTCCCGACGCCGTAGCCGTCCACCGGCGCGGCGGCCAGGGCGGCGATGCCGAACTCGTCCAGGTCGCCGGTCACCACGATCCGCGTGCCGTGCGCGCCGAGCGAGTCGAGTTGCTCGCGGACGCGCCGCGCCATCACCCCGAGGTCGCCGCTGTCGATGCGGACGGCCCCGAGCGACGGCCCGGCCAGCTCCACCGCCGTCCGGACGGCCCGTTCGACGTCGTAGGTGTCGACGAGGAGCGTGGTGCCCTCGCCCATCGAGGCGAGCTGGGCCTCGAAGGCGTGCCGCTCGCTGTCGTGCAGGAGCGTGAACGCGTGCGCGCTCGTCCCGGCGGTCGGCACGCCGTAGCGCCGTCCCGCCTCCAGGTTGGACGTCGTCGCGAACCCCGCGAGGTAGGCGGCGCGGGCGGAGGCGACGGCGGCCCGCTCGTGGGCGCGCCGCGACCCCATCTCGATGATCGGACGCCCCTGCGCCGCCTGCGCCATCCGGGACGCGGCCGACGCGATCGCGCAGTCGTGGTTGAGGATCGACAGCGCGAGCGTCTCCAGCAGGACGGCCTCCGCGAACGTCCCCTCGACGACCAGGATCGGCGAGTCCGGGAAATAGCAGTCGCC
>JBOHBY010001255.1:0-3025 GCA_050698635.1 Spirillospora sp. | reverse complement strand
CTGTCGAACAGGTCGGCCAGCTCGTCCGGGCCGAGGGGTGGGACGGGCAGGTGCAGGGCGTCGGGCGCGGGCGTCCAGGGGGTGCTGCCGCCGTCTCCGGCGGCGAACCCGTCCGGCCAGGGCCCGGCGACGACGGCCCGCACGCCCCGCGACGCGAGCCGCTGCACCGCGTACCGGACGGCGTGGACCGACTCCGTGTCGACCCACTGGGCGTCATCGACGAGCAACAGCACCGGACGTTCCTCGGCGCACCGGGCGAGCAACCCGCGGAACGTCAGCCGGCAGGCGACATGGTCCATGCTGGAACGGTCCGCGAAGGAGGACCGGCCGAGCGCCCGTTCACCCCGGCCGAGCGCCCGTTCACCGGTCGCGACCGGATGCGGCGCGGGCAGCCCGGTCAGCCGCTCGCGCGGCAGGTCGGCGGTCAGCGTGCCCGGGAGCTGGTCGAGCAGTTCGGCGAGGCCCGAGCAGGGAACCCACCGCTCCGTCTCCGTCCCGGCGACCCGCAGGACGAGTTCCCCGCGCGCGGCCGCCGCGGCGCCGACGGCTTCGAGCAGGGCAGTCTTGCCGATGCCGCTCGGCCCCGTCAGGACGACGCTGCCGTTCGCGGCGAGCCGGGCCTCCATCGAGGCGAGCAGTGCCGAGCGCCCCACCAGCGAAGGGGCTGCTCCCTTCCGACCTGCCGACGGCGCGGCACCGACGTCCATGGCTCGCTCCCTTCCGGAGGATTCGGACGCCGCACCGACAATAACCACCGCGACCGGCACCCACAACGGCCACGTTCCACACACCGGCCCACCCGGAAACCACGCGGTTTCGCGAAACAGCAGGTCCGGCTCAACACGTGGCGGGAGGACGCCAAGACGCCCGGAACCGGCGGGTTCCGGGCGTCTTGCGGGAAGAGCCGGACGCTATTCGCCCGACCAGTTCGGCTTGCGCTTCTCAGCGAAGGCCGCCGGGCCCTCCTGGGCGTCCTTGGACATGAAGACGGGCAGGGTGATGTCCTGCTGCTTGCGCCACATCTCCTCGGACGTCCAGTCCCCTGATCCGTTGACGACCTTCTTGGTCGCCGCGAGGGCCAGCGGGGCGTTCTCGGCGATCCGCGACGCCAGCTCCTTCGCGGCGGCGAGCGCGCCGCCCGGCTCGGTGACGCGGTTGACGAGGCCGACCTCCGCCATCCGCTCCGCCGGATAGCGGTCGCCGGTGAGGGCGATCTCCATGGCGATGTGGAACGGGATGCGCTGCGGCAGCCGCAGCAGGCCGCCGCCCGCCGCGACCAGCCCGCGCTTCGGCTCGGGCAGCCCGAACTGCGCGTCCCGCGCGGCGACGATCAGGTCGCAGGACAGCGCCAGCTCGCAGCCCCCCGCGAGCGCGTAGCCCTCGATGGCGGCGATGAGCGGCTTGTCCGGCGGACGCTCGGTGATGCCGCCGAACCCGCGTCCCTCGACCACCGGGGTCTCCCCCGCGAGGAACGCCTTGAGGTCCATGCCGGAGCAGAACGTGCCGCCCGCGCCGGTCAGGATGCCGACGGACAGGTCCTCGCGGGAGTCGAGCTCGTCCACGGCGGCCGCGATCCCGCGTCCCGCCGCGCCGTTGAGCGCGTTGCGCGCCTCCGGACGGTTGATCGTGATGACGAGGACGCCATCGGCCTCTTCGGTCAGAACAGCGTCGGACATTCGGGGCCTCACTTGGGCTGGAAGCGGATGCCGCCGTCGAAGCGGATGGTCTCGCCGTTCATGTAGTCGTTCTCGATCAGGGACCTGACGAGGTGCGCGAACTCCGACGCGCGGCCCATCCGCTTCGGGAACGGGACGGGCGCGGCGAGCTTGGCCTTGAACTCCTCCGCCGCCTCGCCCTGGCCGTAGATGGGCGTGTCGATGATGCCGGGGCAGATCGTGTTGACCCGGACGCCGATCGCCGCGAGGTCGCGCGCGGCGGGCAGCGTCATCCCGATGATGCCTCCCTTGGACGCCGAGTACGCGACCTGCCCCGTCTGCCCCTCGATCCCCGCGACCGAAGCGGTGTTGATCACGACGCCGCGGGCGCCGTCGGCGTCGGCGGGCTCGGTCCCGGCGATCGCGGCGGCGCCGATCCGCATCAGGTTGAAGGTGCCGATCAGGTTGACCCGGATGACGGTCTCGTACTGGCCGAGGTCGTGCGGGCTGCCGTCGCGGTTCACCGTCCGGGACGCCCAGCCGATGCCGGCGCTGTTGACGATCACGCGCAGCGGGGACCCGGTGTCGACGGCGGCCTGGACGGCGGCCCGCACCTGGCCCTCGTCGGACACGTCCGTCTTGACGAAGACGCCGCCGACCTCCTCGGCGATCGCCTTGCCCCTGTCCTCGTTCAGATCGGCGACGACCACCTTGGCGCCTTCGGCGGCCAGCGCGCGGACGGTGGCCTCGCCGAGCCCGCTCGCGCCGCCGGATACGACGGCGGAAACTCCGTTCAGGTCCATGTGCAGCACCTTACGTCGGGGACCGAATGTGGTTCGGGGTGATGGTACCCAGACGCCGCCGCAACCCACCCACACGCCCCCGGCCCGGCCTCGCGCCAGGTCAGACGCCAGGTCAGGCACCAGGTCGGACGCCAAGTCGGACGCCAGGTCAGGCGAGCACCGGATAGTCGGTGTAACCGCGGTGGTCACCGCCGTAGAACGTCGCGGGATCGGCCTCGTTGTAGGGGCCTCCGGCGCGGATGCGGGCGGGCAGGTCAGGGTTGGCGAGCCACATCTCGGCGAACGCGACCGCGTCCGCCACGCCCTCCCGCAGCGCCTCGGCGCCGTACTCGGGCCGCGCCGGGAACGACTCGGGCGTCGGGTGCGGGTTGAGGATCAGCGTGCCCGGCCACTCGGCGCGGATCCGCCGGGTCGTGGCGCGGTCGCCGAGCTCCATGATGTGCAGGTAGGCGAGCCCGAGCGGGGCGATGGCCGCGACGAGCGCCGAGTACAGCTCTGGCGTGTCGCTCTCGCTGACCCCGTTCGCGGTGCCGCCTGGCGACACCCGGAGGCCGACGCGCTCGGGCC
>JBOHBY010001254.1:0-3289 GCA_050698635.1 Spirillospora sp. | reverse complement strand
CCGCTCGCCCGTCACCCGGAACGTGGCGCTGCTCCCGCCGTGCCCGGGCTGGGGCGCGGCGGCGCCCTGGTCGGCCTGCAGGGCCGTCCCGAGAACCTCTCCGAGCACGCTCCTGATCTCGGACCCCGCCACGCCATCAGTCGTCACGATCAGCATGCCCACCACGGTAAATCACCGTCCGGACGAAATGCGACGCATTGCCCCAACAGGCGTCCTGACAATGTCGCGTGGGACCCGTGATCGTCACGCGTGCGGACGCCCCGAAAGCGGTGCGTCCTCGAAGTTGTGCGTCTCAAAGCGATGCGCCCTCCCGGCGGTGGTGCCGGGAGGGCGGCGTCACCTGGCCGGGCGTCAGTCCAGATACTCGCGCAGCATCTGGGCGCGGGACGGGTGGCGCAGTTTCGCCAGGGTCTTCGACTCGATCTGGCGGATCCGCTCCCTCGTCACGCCGAACTCCCTGCCGACCTCCTCCAGGGTGCGCGGATGCCCGTCGGTCAGGCCGAAGCGCAGCTGGATGATGCGCTGCTCCCGTTCCGACAGCGTGCCCAGGATGTCCTCCAGCTGGTCCTGGAGAAGGATGAACGCCGCGGCCTCGATCGGCACGACGGCGTCCGCGTCCTCGATGAAGTCGCCGAGATCGGAGTCTTCCTCACCGATCGGCGACTGGAGCGAGACCGGTTCCTGCGCTATCCGCTGAATCTCCACCACCCGGATGGGCGACAGGCCCATCTCCAGGCCGATCTCCTCGGGGCTCGGTTCGCGGCCGAGGTCCTGGTGGAGCTGACGCTGCACCCGGACCAGCTTGTTGATCGTCTCCACCATGTGGACGGGGATCCGGATCGTTCTGGCCTGGTCGGCGATCGCGCGGGTGATCGCCTGCCGGATCCACCAGGTGGCGTAGGTGGAGAACTTGAACCCCTTGGTGTAGTCGAATTTCTCGACCGCGCGGATCAGTCCGAGATTTCCCTCCTGAATCAGGTCGAGGAACAGCATTCCCCGGCCCACATAGCGTTTCGCGATCGAGACCACCAGCCGCAGGTTGGCCTCGATCAGGCGTTGCTTCGCCCGCGTGCCCTCGCGGGAGAGCTGTTCGAGGTCGAGCAGCTCACCGCGGGCGAGGACGGCGGTCTGCGCCATCTTCTCCTCGGCGAACAGTCCCGCCTCGATCGATTTCGCGAGTTCTACCTCATCTTCTGCCGTGAGCAGCGGTACGCGACCGATCTCTCTCAGGTAGATCCGAACCAGGTCGCTCGTCGGCGCCCGCTTGCCGAGGTCACCCTCGTCCGCTCGCGTGACGTCCTCGGTCTCCTGCTGAGACTCGAGAACCTCCACCCCCTGCTCTGCGAGCATCCGGACGACCCGTTCAAGGGAGTCGTCCGGCAAGTCCGAGCGATCGAGCGCGGCAGCGACGTCCTCGACGGTCACGCCGCCGCGTTCTCTACCACGTGCGACGAGGTCCGCCACCTGATCAACCGATGGCGCCTCGCTTGGCAGCACCGAAGGGCCCACCCAGACAGTCTGCGTCAAATGGGGCCAAGATCACAGGACCTATTTTGCGGTCCCTTGACTCACTGTGACCCGAGCCCTCGCTCCCGCAACGCCCGTCTCTGCTGCTCAAGCCCGACAAGATCGCCGAAGAGCCTGCGGTATTCTTCGGGCGCCTCGACCGGATTCAGCCGCCCGAGTTTAGATTTCGCGTTGGCGATCATGCTGGTGAGCTGGCGTTCCTGTATTCGGGCCAGCAGTTCCACGGCATAACGGTCACCCGAATCCTGGGCGGAGCGGGCGGGTTCCACTCCGAGCTTGGTGATCAGGTCTCTGACCTGGTCATTGGGTGCCTGTTCCAGAAGACGGGCGACCCATTCGGCGGCACTTCCCGCCGCCGTCACACCGCCGGATTCCGCGATGACCGCGCGCACCGCGGCGTGCGGCGGCGCGATGAACGCCTCCGGCGGGACGTCGTCGAACGCAGGCCCCAGCACCGCCGGGCGCTGGACGGCCAGTTTCAGCAGCTCCCGCTCCCGCTGCACCTCCGGATCGCTCGGATCGAACGCCGGGCGCCCGGCCCGCGCCGCGTCGGCCCCCTGGCGCCCGTTCTCGCCGCCATTGTCGAGGGGCCCGCCCGCGTCGCGTCCGTTCCCGGGACGGCCGCTTCCGGCCCGGCCGGATCCGGCCCCGCCGTCTCCCCCGGCCCTGTGGTTCCCCGGCCTGTTGCCGCCGTTCTGGGCGCGGCCGTGGCTCCGGGCCGCCAGCTCGCGGACGCGCCGCAGCACGAACTGCTCGTCCATGATCCCGAGCCAGCGGTCCAGGTTGACGGCGTACATGTGGCGGCGTGAGCGGTCCTTGATGGCGGCCACGACCGGGGCCGCGGCGTCGAGCGCGGACAGGCGCCCCTCGACCGTGTCCAGGTCGTGCTGCTCGATCGCGCTGCGCACCGCGAACTCGAACAGCGGCAGCCGGGCGGCGACCAGGTCGCGGACGGCCGCGTCGCCGTGCCGGATCCGCAGGTCGCACGGGTCGAGCCCGTCCGGCTGGATGGCCACGAACGTCTGCGACACGAACTTCTGCTCGTCGTCGAACGCGCGCAGCGCCGCCTTCCGCCCGGCCGCGTCGCCGTCGAAGGTGAAGATCACCTCGCCGCGGAACTCGTCCTGGTCCATCAGGAGGCGGCGCAGGACCTTGATGTGGTCGTCGCCGAACGCCGTCCCGCAGGTCGCGATCGCCGTCGGGACGCCCGCCAGATGGCAGGCCATCACGTCGGTGTAGCCCTCGACCACGACGGCCTGCCGCCGCCGCGCGATCTCCTTCTTCGCCAGGTCGGCGCCGTAGAGCACCGAGCCCTTGTGGAAGAGCGGCGACTCGGGGGTGTTCAGGTACTTGGGGCCGTCGTCGTCCTCGTACAGGCGCCGCGCGCCGAACCCGATGACGTCGCCGGACAGGTCGCGGATCGGCCACATCAGCCGGCCGCGGAACCGGTCCATCGGCCCGCGCCGCCCCTCCTTGGCGAGGCCGCCGGCGATGATGTCGCGGTCGGCGAAGCCGCGGGCCCGCAGATGGCGGACGAGGCCCTCCCACTCGCGGGGCGCGAAGCCCACGCCGAAGCGGTCGGCGTCGGCCTGCTCGAAGCCGCGCTCGGACAGGAACGTGCGGCCGATCGCCCCGTCCGGGGAGCGCAGTCGCTCGGTGTAGTACTCGGCGGCGGCCTTGTGCGCCTCGACCAGCCGGGCGCGCTGGCCGCCGTCCTGCCGGGGGCCGCGGCCGCCGCCGTCCTCGTAGCGCACCTGGACGC
>JBOHBY010001253.1:0-4370 GCA_050698635.1 Spirillospora sp. | reverse complement strand
GACCGATGCGCGGGCCGTTGTCGGAAGGGCGGCTCAGCCGCGGTTCAGGCCGCGCTTGCGCAGCAGCGGCAGCACGTGGTCGCGCATCTGCTGGACGCCCCTGTGCGGGTCGAAGAAGCAGAGCGCGACCTGCTCGACGCCCGCCCGGTAGAGCGCGACGAGCTGGTCGGCGACCGACTCGTACGAGCCGAACAGCTTGTAGGCGCCCATCCCGAGACCGAGGTCGTTGTAGTGCTCCTCGCCGATCCCAAGGTACGGGTCGTCGGCGGGCGCCTCGCGGTTCTCGCCGATGGTCTCGTCGGCGAGCACCTTCGACTCGCTGTTGGACACGTGGCCGCTCCGCTTGAGCCAGGTGTCCAGCGCGCCACGGTCGATCTCCGCGCGGAGCCAGTCGACGGTCTCGGCGGCCTTGGCGTCGGTCTCGTCCATCACGACGTAGCACATCGCGCAGACGCGGACGTCGCGCCCGTGGCTCGCCGCCATCGACCGGATCTTGTCGGCGCGCCGCCCGTAGCCCTCGATGCTGGAGTCGTTCGAGGTGATGAACAGGGCGTCGCAGTGCCGGGTGGCGAAGTCGAGGCCGATGTCGGAGCCGGCGGCGCTCATCAGCACGGGCCGCGGGCGGGCGGCGGGCCGCGGGTTCACCTGCGCGCCGTAGGCCTGGAAGTAGTCGCCCTCGAAGTCGAGCGGGTGCTCGGACGTCCACAGGTGCTTGAGCAGCGTGACGAACTCGTCCGCCATGTCGTAGCGCTCCTGCTTCGGCCGGATGGACGTGAAGCCGAACTGCCGGTAGTCGACCGGGTTCTGCGCGACGACGATGTTCACGCCGAGCCGCCCGCCGGAGATGAAGTCCGTGGTGGACGTGATCTTCGCGATCAGCAGCGGCGAGAAGTCGTAGCCGACGTGGACGGTCGAGTAGATCCCGAGGTCCTCGGTGATGGCGGACGACGCCGCGGCCGCGGACGCGAAGTCGAGGCTCGCGTCGTTCCAGCCGGACGCGCCTTCGTACCCGCTCCACATCCCATACTGGAGCTGGCTGTCGAATCCGGCGGCCTCGGCCTCGCGCAGCAGCTTCGACGCCGAGGGCCATTCCCAGAAGTCCCGGTAGCGGGGCCTGTCGGCCAGCACCGCCTTCGTGGCCGAGAGGCCGGAGCGCACGTTCCACGCGAACAGCGACAGGTGCATGTGGTCGGGCCGCTTCACGAGCGGCTGGCCGCCGGGATCGAACGGGCCGCGCATGACCTCGGCCTTGACCGTGTTCGCTCGGGACGGCGTGTTGGTACCCATCGACTCCGCCTACCTGTTAGAAAGACTGACCGGTCGGTATCTTAGGTGGGCCCGCAGCGGCCCGTCAAGGACGCTCTGGCTGGTCAGGACGGGTGCACGGCCACCACGTCGAGCATCACGCGGGCGTCCCCGTCCAGGCCGCCGACCTGCGTGAGCCGCACCGGGTACGGGCCGGGCGCCATGATCTCGTTGTAGGTGGCCCAGAATTCGGCGCGGTCGGCGTCGTCGGTGAGGTACGAGTTCACCTTGACGACGTCCCGCAGCGTGCAACCCGCCTGTTCGAGCGTCCGGGCGAGACGGTCCAGGCAGACGCGGGTCTCGGCGGCGATCGTCGTCGCCTCGGGGACGCGCCGCAACGTGCCGAGGTCGAGCGCCGTGGCGTCGGTGAACACGAGGCCGCCGGCGGCGACGGCCCCGGCCCGGCCGTGCTCGGCGCTGTCGAAAGTGATCGAGTCCAGGTGCTTCTTCATCGCTTCTCCTTCGCGGCGGCGCGCTGCTCGACGGCCCGGCGGACGGCAGGGGCGACCTCCTCGGCGAACAGCCGCAGGCACCGCTCCCCCGCGTCCCGCGGCAGGCGTCCCGAGCTGAGCAGGACGTGGTCGAGGCCCTGCGTCTCGCTCATCCTGATCAGCCGTTCCGTCACCGACTCGGGCGTCCCGACCATCAGGTGGTCGCGTTCCAGCAGCAGGTCGAAGCCGTTCATCGCGTTGAGCTTCGGGTCGTCCGGGTCCTCGCCCTCGTCCAGCCAGGCCCGCAGGCCGCGTACCTGCTTGATCAGCTCGAAGAACGCGTTGACGTCGTCCTCGACGAGGCGGCGCGCCTCCTCGTCCGTCTCCGCGACGCACAGGTTCCGGGACACCGCCGACCTGCGCAACTCCGGCGCGAGGCCCACCTTCCCGGCCTCCTCGAAATAGGCGTCGCGCATTGTCCCGAGCACCTTCCCGGTCGGGAACGCGGTGATCGAGCCGAGCCCCTGCCGCGCGGCGAGACGGAATCCCTTGGCGTTCTCCGAAACGGCGTAAAGCGGCGGAGTCGGCTTCTGGAAAGGCTGCGGGATGACCGCGATGCCTTCGAGGTAGCCGTCCTCGCCGTGGTACGGCTTGTACGCCTCGCCCGCCCATTTCAGTTTCGGCCACGGAATCCGGTACCGCTCGCCGTGCCAGCTGAACGGGTCGGTCGTCCACGCCCGTTTCACGATCTCCAGGTTCTCGGCGAAGATCGCGCGGCTCCGCTCCTCGTCCGAGCGGTCGGCGTCCGGGTTCAGGTTCATGATCTCGCCGGGCAGGATGCCTCGGCTGAACGCGACGTCCAGGCGGCCGTCGGAGAAATGGTCCAGCATCGCAAGGTCTTCGGCCAGCCGGACGGGATGCCACAACGGCAGCGTCACCGCGGCCATGCCCAGGCGGATGCGGCTCGTTCGTCCAGTGAGGTCGGCGGCGAGCATCACCGGGTTGGGGCAGGCGTCGACGCCGGGCGCGTCGAAATGGTGCTCGCCGAGCCAGAAACCGTCGAAGCCCAGTTCGTCGGCCAGGACGGCGACGTCGCGTGTTTCGTCGCGGAGTGCCGTCCAGGGACTCGTCCGGTGCGGGTCGGAAAGGACGTGCAGAAGGTCGAAACGCATGCTCATCCCACCTCCGGACGGGCCGCGAGCGCGTCGATCTGCACCCGGCAGTCCCCGGCGAGGCCGATCGAGAACGTCGCCCGCGACGGGTAGGGGCCCGGGGCGAGCAGGTCGCGGTAGGCGTAGACGAATTCCATGCGGTGGGCCTCCTCGCTCACCCAGCAGGTGACCTTGGCGAGGTCCTTGAGCGTGAGCCCGGCCTCGCGCAATGTGCCTTCGATGCGCTGGAGGCACACGCGCACCTCGTCCTTTATGGTGGCGGCCTCGGGCACGCGCCGCATTGTGGAGGCGTCGATCGCCAGGCCGGACGCGAAAACCAGGCGGTCGGTGACGGCGCCCGCGGAGACGCCGAGAGGGCTCGACCTGATGAATTCCTTCGTCGACGCCGTTTCGCTTTTCGCCCCCGGCCGCACGGCCATTACCTCGAATTCGACGCGGCAGTCGGCGGCGATCCCGGCCTCCAGCGTCACGTACTTCGGATACGGGCCGGGCGCGAAGATCTCCTTTAGCGTCCGCCACAGCTCGGGGCGGTGGACGTCGTCCGACACATAGCAGGTGATCTTCGCGATGTCCGAGAGCGCGCGGCCGGTCGCGGCGAGGCCCTCCGCGATCTCGTCGAAGCACATCCGCGTCTCGTCGGCGACGGTGTCCGCGCCGGGCAGCCGCTTCAGCGTCGCGAGATCCAGCGCCATCCCGCCGGCGAACACAAGGTCGCCGACGACGGCCATGCCGCCGAGACCGTACTTGGCCATGCCCGCGGTGTCGGACCCGGGCGGTGTGACGAACGTGGTCATCGAATCCTCTCGTCTAGCTCGCGACGGTCAGGTTGGGTGTGTCCTGCAGCAGCCGCTTCGTGTAGTCGTCCTCCGGCGCGTCGAGGACGCGGTCGACCTGACCTTCCTCGACGATCCGTCCCTCGTTCAGGACCGCGACGCGGTCGGCGATCGTCCGCACCACGGCGAGGTTGTGCGTGACGAACAGCAGCGTCAGCCCGCTCTCCTTGGACAGCCGTTCCAGCAGCAGCAGGATCGACGCCTGGACGGAGACGTCGAGCGCGGACGTGATCTCGTCGCAGACCAGGACGCTCGGCCCGGTCGCGAGCGCGCGGGCGATCGTGACGCGCTGCCGCTCGCCGCCGGACAGCTGCGCCGGATAACGCGCGGCGATCTCCGGGTCCAAGGAGACGTCTTCGAGGAGCGTCCGCACGCGCTTCTCGATCTCGGCGGAGTCGTCCATGTCGCAGAGGGTGCGGAGCGGGTCGGCGAGCGACTGGCCGATGGTCTTGCGCGGATTCAGCGCGCCGCCCGCGTTCTGGAAGATGTACTGGACGGCGCGGCGCTCGTCCCGCGTGCGGTGCCGGGCGCCGAAGCGCAGCGGCTCGCCCGCGACCGTCACCTCGCCGGTGGCCTCGTCGTGCAGGCCGCCGAGGACGCGGGCCAGCGTCGTCTTCCCCGAACCGGAC
>JBOHBY010001252.1:0-2326 GCA_050698635.1 Spirillospora sp. | reverse complement strand
GGTCATGGGCCCCGGTGACATGGACGACGATCCGGCCCAGCCGCCACCGCCCGTACCGGGGGCCGGGCCGGGGACGAAGGTCATGTCCAAGACGATGGTCGGCGAGTTCGACTTCCTGGACGACACGCCCGCGCCCGAGCAGCCCGTCCACGAGATCCCGCCCCCGAAGGACCGCAGCGAACGCCGCGTCCTGGAGCGCTTCGGGTTCGGGTTCGTCTACGGCGACCATGACGCGAGCGAGCTGCTCGCCGCCGTCCGCCAGCAGGTCGAGGAGTGGAACGCCCCCGCGGGCGAGGACGTCGAGGAGACCCGGGTGGACGGCGCGCCCAGCTCGATCAGTCCTGGCGTGCCTGGCGTGCTGCTCGTCGGCGGACCGCACTCCGGCCAGCGCAGGCTGTCCCGGCTGATCGCGCTGACGCTGGCGAACGCGGGCCTCGGCGACGGGTCGATCCGCGCGCACGACGCCGAGGACGTCCGGGACCATCCCGCCGAGCGGATCGGGCGGATCCTCGCCCAGCCGGGCCCGGTGGTCCTGTTCGAGCGGCTGGACGTGGCGATCGCGGGCACCCGCGATCCGGCGGCGCTCGTCGGCGCGGTACGCCGGGCCCGCCGCGACCCCGTCAACACCACGCCCGTGATCGCGACGTGCGAGCCGCAGGCGTACAAGCAGCTGCTGCGTGAGCATCCGAAGCTCGTGCAGGCGTTCCGCGTCCACCGGCTGCCCGACTTCAGCGACCTCGACAACCGCATGATGCTGCTGCACCTGCTGGCCGAGGAGCGGCGCGTCACGATCGGCGCGTCCGCGATGGATGTCGCCAGGGAGGACCTGAGCCGGCTGCGCGGGCCGGGCGACCTGGTCAACGCGCGGCTTGTCGAGGCGTACCTGGACCAGGCCGCCCAGCGGAACATGGAGCGCGCGGGCGCGTCCCACGACCGTCTCGTGCTGACCCCGGACGACCTCGCGGGCGTCGCCGAGGGCATCGAGCCGGCGCTGCGTCCGCCCGGTGACATCGACGGCTACCTGCGGCAGCTCGAACAGCTCACCGGGCTGGACGACGTCAAGGCCGCCGTCCACGAGCTGGCCGAGGACGCCGGGCTCGCCGCCGACCGGGCGCGCTACGGGGTCGCCCCCGCCGACGGCCGGCACCTGATCTTCGTGGGGCCGCCGGGGACGGGCAAGACGACCGTGGCGGGCCTCGTCGGCGGCATCTACGCGGCGCTCGGGCTGCTGGAGTCGGGGCATGTGGTCGCGTGCCGTCCCGTCCACCTGGCCGGACGCGACCGGGTCGACACCGAGAACCGGGTCGCGAGCATGGTCGAGCAGGCGCTCGGCGGGGTGCTGCTCATCCAGGACGCGCACCGCCTCGACCGGAGCCCGCCCGTCGTGGCCGAGCTGCTGCGCCGCATGAACGCGGGCGGCGCCCGGTTCATGGTGGTCTGCTCCAGCCCGCCGGCCGAGATGGAGGGGTTCCTCGCGGGCAACCCCGCGTTCCGCGGCGAGTTCGGCCGGGTCGTGGAGTTCACCGGGATGGGCGACCGCGACATGGTCCGGCTCTTCCAGAGCTACGCCGAACGCGACCTCTACGTCCTCGACGAGGAGTTGCGCGTCGAGCTGCTGAACCGGTTCGAGCGGCTGCGCGACGACCCGCGGTTCGCCTACGCCCGGACGGTCCGCGCCCTGTTCGAGCAGACGGTCGCGCGGCAGGCGGCCCGGCTCGCGGGCGCCGACGTCAACGCCGCCACGGTCGCCCGGCTGACGGCCCGCGACCTTCCCGAGACGGCGCTGGAGCAGATGCTCGGGGACTTCCGTCCCGGAGCGTGACCGGACCCGTTCGACGCATCAGCCGGGCGCTACCTGGGAAGGCTAAGAGGAGCCGCCGGGGCCGGTGCCCAGATTCTTCTGGTTGGCGTGCCCCGGATTGGCGTGGTCAGGGTGGCCCTCGAATGGCCCTCTTGGGTCATGTGCCCGTCCGGACGGGGCGCGTAGCCTCGACTTGGGTGTGGGGAACGAACGGAGGTGGACGCGGTGCGCCAGTACCTCGATTTGCGCGTCCACGACCGTGTTGCGCTGGACGAGATCGAACTCTATGCCGAGATGCTCAGCGCGGTGGCCGCGGCCGAACGGCCGCTGACCGTCGCGGAGATCGACATGGTGCTCGGGGTACGGTCCGACGAAGCCGGTCGTCGCGAGCTGACCTCTCAGGACTGAGGGCGGTCCCAGGGGGGATCCGGGAGGACGCCTTTCCAGTCCGGGAGCGAGAGCGGCCGCACGCACCGAACCGGGGACGCCGATCACGGCGTCCCCGGTTCGTCTTCTCCGGTTCAC
>JBOHBY010001251.1:0-3363 GCA_050698635.1 Spirillospora sp. | reverse complement strand
ACCGCCTCCACACCGCCCACGACGCCGACCGCGTCGCCGTCGTCGAGGACGGCCGCATCACCGAACTGGGCACCCACGACGAGCTGATCGCCGCAGACGGCCCCTACGCCGCGCTCTGGCGCTCCTGGCACGGAGCCTGAGCGAGCACGGCGCGGGCCGGGCCGCCTGCGGGCGGTGGCTCACTTCGTGAGCGCGGATTTGAGGAAGTCCACCTGGAGGTGCATCAGGTTCTCGGCGACGACCTCCTGCGGCGTCATGTGGGTGACGCCGGACAGGGGGAGGACGGTGTGCGGACGTCCCGCCGCCAGCAGCGCCGACGAGAGGCGCAGCGTGTGGGCCGCGACGACGTTGTCGTCCGCCAGCCCATGGATGATCATGAGCGGGCGCTTCAGCTCGCCGGCCATCCCGATGAGCGAGTTGGCCGCGTAGTTCTCCGGCTCCTCGTCGGGGTGGCCCAGGTAGCGCTCGGTGTAGTGGGTGTCGTACAGGTGCCAGTCGGTGACCGGCGCGCCCGAGATACCGGCGTGGAACACGTCCGGGCGGCGGAGCACGGCGAGGGCCGCGAGCCACCCGCCGAACGACCAGCCGCGGATGCCGACGCGGTCGAGGTCGAACGCGGCCTGGTTGCGGCGCGCCGCCTCGATCAGCGCGGTGATCTGGTCGTCCAGGACGGGCTCGACGAAGTCGCCGTGGACGGCGCGGTCCCAGACCGGGCCGCGTCCCGGGGTGCCGCGGCCGTCGGCGATCACGACGGCGAAGCCCTGGTCGGCGAGCCACTGCGCCTCGCAGTACATCCGCTGGACGGCCAGGACGCGCTGCGCGCCCGGCCCGCCGTAGGGGTCCATGAGGACGGGCAGCCGCCCGTCGCCCGGCTTCCATCCCGTGGGCAGCAGCACCGCCGTGCGGATCTCGCGGTCGCCGGACCGCAGCAGCTCCACCTTCGGCGTGATCACGGGCGTCTCGGCGAGCGACACGACCGGGTGGGTGCCGGACGGCGTCCGCACCTCGACCTCCGTGCCCGGACGGTCCAGCCGCGCCCCCGCGACGACGGTGGTCTCGCCGAGCGCCGTCCCGCTGAACACGCCCTGACCCTCGGTGTGCCGGGTCACCTCACCGTCGTTCCAGGTATAGAGGTGGACCTCCGTGGGCTCCTCCGAACCGGTGAAAAGAATGGACCGGCCGTCCACCCCGAGGACCGACCGAATCTGGAGGCCGGCGGGCGTGACCGCTTCCCCGGCGACGGTGATCCGGCGGGTGGCGGTCTCGTGGTCCTCGGTGACCCAGACGAGGTCGCCGCCGTCGGTCCGGACGGGCAGCCCGGCGACGATGTCGGTCCACACCGGGTCGTGCTCGGTGTGCAGAAGGGTCGTCTCGCCGTTCGCCGGGTCGACGCTCAGCACCCGCTGCGACCGCTGGTCCCGGGGCTGGACGACGATCAGCAGCCCGTGCCGGTCCCACGCGGCCGTCACGACGTAGGGGAACATGCCGCGGTCCCAGGCGACGCCCATGCGGGAGTCGGGACGTCCACTGTCGATCTTGAGCAGCACCAGCGACACCAGCGCGTTCGGGGTGCCCGCCGCCGGGTAGGCGATCTCGGCGGGCGGCGCCTCCGGGTTCGCGGGGTCGGCGATGTGCCAGCGCAGCACCGGTGTCTCGTCGACGCGGGCGGCCAGCAGCGTCGCGCCGTCCGGCGACCACCAGTGCCCGCGCATCCGGTCCATCTCCTCGGCCGCGACGAACTCGGCGAGACCATAGGAGACCTGGTCGGACTCCGGCTGGACGAGTGCCCGGTCGTCGGTGCCGTCGATCTCGATGACGCGCAGCGTCCGGCCCGACACGTACGCGATCCGGCGGCCGGCCGGGTCGGGGCGCGGGTCGAACACGGGCTCGCGGGCGGGCAGTTCGCGGACGATCCCCGTGTCGAGGTCGGCGACATAGAGGCGTCCGCCCAGGGTGAAGGCGGCCTGGCGCATGGCCCGGTCGGTGGCGTAGCCGACGATGCCGCCCGCCTGCTCGCGGGCGCGCTCGCGCCTTGACCGCTCCTCGGCGGGCAGGTTCTCCTCGCCGGGGACGTCGAGCGCGGCCGGGTCGGCGACGCAGCGCTCCTCGCCCGTCCCGGTGTCCAGCGTCCACAGGCAGGTCACCGGATCGTCGCCCGCCCTGGTGCGCAGGAACGCGACGCGGGACTCGTCCGGAGCGATCTGGAAGGCGCGCGGGACGCCGAGGCTGAACCTTCGCGTGCGGGCGCTCTGCCGCGGATAGCTGATGCTCATGGCATCCGAGTCTGCCAGCCGTAGATCACCCGGCCGCAGGGCGGCCATAGGGAACGGCTATGGGAAGTGGGGCGCGTGACGGGGCCCCCGACCCCTATGATCACGGGTCGTCGCCTGGTGAGCCGGGAATGTCACGTCCCCGGCATCGGGCTCGCGTAAGCTCAAAGCTTCCCCAAGCACATTTGTCGTCGCGCTCTGAGGAGTGGTCAATGCCGGAGCTGCAGCCGGGTGATCCCCGGCGGCTTGGCTCGTACGAGATCGTCGAACGGCTCGGCGAGGGCGGCCAGGGCGTCGTCTACGCCGGTGTCGACGGCTCCGGGAACAAGGCCGCCATCAAGCTGCTGCGCGCCGACCTGGCCGTCGACGCGATGGCGCGCAACCGGTTCGTCCGGGAGGCGCAGGCCGCCAAGCAGGTCGCGCGGTTCTGCACCGCGCAGGTCCTGGAGGCCGACGTCGCGGGCGACCAGCCCTACATCGCCAGCGAGTACGTGCCGGGCCCCTCCCTGTTCAAGCAGGTCACCGAGGGCGGGCCGATCTCCGGGGCGACGCTGGAGCGGCTCGCGATCGGCACCGCGACCGCGCTGGTCGCGATCCACCAGGCCGGGATCGTGCACCGCGACTTCAAGCCGCACAACGTGATCATGGCGCCGGACGGGCCCCGGGTGATCGACTTCGGGATCGCGCGGGCCTTCGACACCGACCAGACCAACGCGACCAAGGCGATCGGGACGCCGTCCTACATGGCGCCCGAGCAGGTCGCGGGCGCCACCCTCACCGAGGCCGTGGACGTGTGGGCGTGGGCGACCACGATCGTGTTCGCCGCGACCGGGCATCCGCCGTTCGGCGACGACACCGTCGTCGCGGTGATCAACCGGGTGATGCACGAGCCGCCGTCGCTGGAGGGCCTGCCGGACGAGCTGCACCGGATGATCTCGGCGTGCCTGGTCAAGGAGCCCGAGCGGCGGCCGACCGCGCAGCAGCTGATGATGGCGCTGATCGGCAGCGGTCCCGGCGGCGGCCCGACCCGCATGGACGACCCCGCGCAGGCCAACACCATGCTCGCCGAGGGCTCCACGCTCGCGGCGGGCGG
>JBOHBY010001250.1:0-3693 GCA_050698635.1 Spirillospora sp. | reverse complement strand
ACCTCGCCGACCAGCAGCAGATGGAATTCCTCGCTGTGCCCGGATGCCGCCAGCGCGTCCAGGAAGAAGCCGACGCCCTTCTTCACCTTGAGCTGGCCGATCAGCCCGATCGTGCGGCGGCCCGGCCGGACGTTCTCGTCCCGCCACACCCGGCCCTGCCGCCGTTCGGACGGCAGGATCCGCCACTGCGCTGTGTCGACGCTGTTCGCGACGAACGTGACCGCCGCGTCCGGGGCCAGCGCGGACACCAGCGGCGCGTGCGAGCGGGCGACGACGCAGACGCGGGACGAGGCGCGCAGTGCCTCCGCCAGCACGCCGCGCCGCCGCATCGAGAACACGCCGACGTCGATGTCGTTGCCGCGCAGTAGCGTGACCAACGGCGCGTCCAGCAGCGCGGACAGCACGGGCGCGGCGAGCGTCGCGTACACGCCGCCGAACGCGACGACGTGCGTGTAGTCGGTGAGGCCTTCGGCGGTGAGGGTCGTCCAGAGGCGGCGCAGCGCGTGCTCGGAATCGTCGCCTAGCGGGGCGGAGATCAGGCGTCCGCCATGCTCGCGGGTGACGCCCCACGGGCGGGCGCGGCGCGTCAGGTGCGCGACGTCGACCTCGGCCCCGGTGGCGCGCAGGCCGCGGACGATCCGGTCGCACGACTGCGACATTCCGCCCCGGCTCGGCGGATAGTGCTCGGTGATCCACAGGAGGCGCGCGTCAGCGGGGGCCATCAGCTGTCCACGAAGCCGGTGTCGTCGTCACCGTCCCAGTCGCCGCCGTGCGAATAGTCGTCGCCGGGGTTGAACGCGCCACGGTCGTACTGGTCGAACGACGAATACCAGTAGGAGTCCCTGTAGGCGTTGGAGCTGCTCTCGTAGTAGCGCCGACGGAAGCCACTCGTCCAGGACGGGTGGTGCGGGTCGTGCGTTCCGTAGCCCTGCGCTGTGGCGCATTCGGTGCAGAGCCCGTTCGGCCCTGCGTGTGTGGCGCAGACGGGACGCGCGCACTGCGGGCACGACGCGACGGCCTGCCGCCCGCAGCGCCCTAGGACGAAGAAGCCGGTGGTGACGGTACAGCGGTTCATGTCGTCCTCCCCGTGGCCTGACCCGGCGGCAGGGCCCGGCCAGGTGGCGTCCACCGGAACGGCTCCGTCGAGACGTGCAGGATCCGGTCGGTCAGCTCCGCCTCCCCGAGCGGGCCGGGGAGCTTGCCGTTCGCGCGGAAGATCATCCGGTTTCCCTGCTTGACCTGCACCCTGATCCAGGGCGGCGGCGGTGTGCCGGGGCGCTGGACGGCCGCGTCCTTCGCCAGCCGACGCGTGACCCGCACCAGATGCGTCGTCTTCGTCTTCGTCTTGATTTTGACCTTGCCGCGCGGGTTGCGCTTGCGCCGCCGGCGGTACCGCACCCGGTCGGTGACCGACAGCTCCAGGACGCTGCCGTCGCGCAGCTCGGCGCGCATGCGCAGCCACGGGTCCATCGCGAACCACTGCTTCAGCGACAGGACCGGACGCTGGACCGGCACGTCGTACTGCGGCCCGGTCTTCTCCGGGATCTTCGGGCCGCGCATGTCCGCCGCGACCGACAGCACCCCGTCCGGCGGCATGTCGGACGCCAGCACCCGCAGCAACGGCACGAGGACGCCCGGCACCCGGTCCGACAGCCGCCATCTGCGCCGCCGGATCTCGGCGCGGTGCCGCGCGAGGCTCTGGATCACCGGCTCCCACTCGTCGCGCCGCAGCGAGACCGAGAAGCCCTGCTCCAGGGTCAGCGACCGGTGCAGCGGGTGGAACCGCTCGATGGCGGCCTTCTGCTTACGCCAGAACATCACGAACCACCTATCGATCCGACGACGGCGCGATCGTACGGTAGACGTCGGCCAGCAGCGCGCGTGACCGCGTCCAGGTCAGGTCCTGTTCGACGCGCCGCCTTGCCCGCGCGCCCATGGCGGCGGCCTCGTCCGGGTATTCCAGCAGGATCCGGACGGCCCTGGCCAGCTCGGCGGGACGGTCGGCGGGGACGAGCCTTCCGTGCTCGCCGTCCGCCATCAGCTCCCGGACGGCCGGCAGGTCGGAGGCCACGACCGGCACCCCCGCCGCCATCGACTCGATCACCTTCAGCGGCGCGCAGCCCTGGTCGAGGTTGCGGGCGCAGCCGGTCAGCGGCGCCACCGAGACCTCGGCGTGCGCGAGCCAGGCCGCGATCTCCTCGTGCGGCAGCGTGAACCGCCAGTCGATCCGCGCGGCGATCCCGAGGCGCTCGGCCAGCCGCCGCACCGGCTTCGCGCGCCGCTCCCGGACGGACGCGCAGATCACCAGCCGCAGCTCGGGCAGGTCGGCGAGGCGCGCGAACGCGCGCATCAGGACGTCCAGCCCCTGCCAGGGCTGCAACGCGCCGACATAGATGACATAGCGGCGGGGCGCGTCCGCGGGCCGCCGCGGCTTCTCAGCGATCTCGGCGCCGTTCGGGACGAGATGGATCATGCCGTCCGGCACGCCGAGCCGCCGGACGGCCGCGCCGATCACCCGCGACGGCACGACGACGGCGTCGCTGCGCTCCAGGCAGTACCGCTCCAGATCGCGGATCTTGTCGAGCGTCCTCGGCGCGGCCCACGGCCACGTGTGCGCCATCTCGATCGACGGCAGCCCGTTGACCTCGTACACGACCCTGTGGCGGCGGCCGTCCGCGACCGCGGGCAGGGCGCTCCACGGGTCCCGGACGTGGCAGATCTCCAGGGTGTCGCGGTGCGGCTCCAGGTGGCCGGCGGCCCAGTGCGAGAACGCCTCCGCCCGGTCGATCAGGTTCGGCACCTGCGCGTCGAACCGGGCGATCTCCCGCGTCCCCTCCCGCTGGTAGCGCGGCAGGCCACCGCCGCCGATCACGCCGAGCAGCCCGCCGCCGAAACGCGTGAACAGCTCGTCGGCCATCTGCGCGATGTGCACCGCCGACCCCTTGCTGGACGGGAACCGGTCGAACGCGAAATACGCGGCCCTGTGCGTCATCCGACCCGCACCCCTTCCGCGCGCCTCTCCTCTGGGGGGCGACCGCCCAAACTCCCCGGAGGGGAGCTCCGGGAAGCGGCCCGGAGCTCGCGGTGCCAGGCGATTTGATCGGCCAGGCCATCGGCGAGGCCGGTCGTTGCCGTCCAGCCGAGGAGGCGGCGGGCGCGGGTCGTGTCGGCCCAGGTGCGCTCGGCGTCACCGGCCACCGGCGCCTCACGCCGGATCTTCGCCTGGACGCCCAGCACGCCCGTGAGCAGCTCGATCGCGTCCGTGACCGCCACCGGCTCGTCATGACCGACGTTGACGGCGATCCCGGACGGGAGCTCCTTGGCAGCCGCCGCCAGCGTCGCCGCGACCACGTCGCGGACGTGTGTGAAGCTCCGCGAGCGGCGCCCGTCGCCGAAGACCGGCAGCGGGCGCCCGTCCAGCGCCGCCTCCGCGAACCGGTGGAACGCCATGTCGGGCCGCTGCCGGGGCCCGTACACCGAGAAGTACCTGAGCAGGACGGTGCGCAGCCCGCTGCGCGCGGCCAGCCCCGCCAGCCGCTCCACCTCGACCTTGCTCGCCGCGTACGGGCTCGCCGGGCTCAGCGGGTCGTCCTCCCGGTTCGGCCGCCGCCCCGCCGACCCGTACACCGACGAGCTCGACGCGATGATCACCTTGGGTCCGCGGCGGGCGCCGCGCGCCGTGCAGGCCGCGAG
>JBOHBY010001249.1:0-4429 GCA_050698635.1 Spirillospora sp. | reverse complement strand
GCCGCGCGCTCGCACGGGCGCACGGGCGCACGGGCGCGAATACGGGAGGGGGAAGGACGACGTGGCGGTGTTCGCTGAAGAGGTGAACCTGGCCGGATACACCACGCTGCGGCTGGGCGGTCCCGCCCGGCGCTTCGTCGAGGCGACGACCGAGGCGGAGCTCGTCGCCGCGATCCGCGAGGCCGACGACGCCGGCGAACCCGTCCTCGTGCTCGGCGGCGGCAGCAACCTAGTGGTGGCCGACGCCGGATTCCCCGGCACCGTCGTGCACGCCGGAACGCGCGGTGCCGAACGCGTCGCGGCCGACGGTGACACGGTCCTCGTCCGCGTCCAGGCGGGCGAGGACTGGGACGCGTTCGTCGCCCGCTGCGTCACCGACGGCCTCGCCGGAGTGGAGTGCCTGTCCGGTATCCCAGGGCGCGTAGGCGCGACCCCCATCCAGAACGTCGGCGCCTACGGGCAGGACGTCAGCGAGACGCTCGTCGAGGTCCGCGCCTACGACCGGCACGCCCGCGCCCACGTCACCCTCGACCGCGACGCCTGCCGGTTCACCTACCGGCACAGCGTCTTCAAGGGCCACGACCGGTACGTCGTATTGGACGTGACCTACGCGCTGCACGAAACCGAAGAATCGCAGCCGATCGCCTACGCGGAACTGGCGAGGAAGCTCGGCGTCCAGCCCGGGGAGCGCGTGACGCTCAAGGAGGCGCGCGACGCCGTCCTCGAACTGCGCCGTGGCAAGGGCATGGTCCTGGACGCCGCCGACCCCGACACGCGAAGCGCAGGTTCGTTCTTCACCAACCCGATCCTGGAGCCCGGCCAGCTCGCCGACCTGGAACGCCGCGTCGCCGAACGCCTCGGCCCTGACGCGACGTTCCCCCGGTACCCGGAGACCGGCGACCGGGTCAAGACGTCCGCGGCCTGGCTCATCGACCGCGCCGGGTTCACCAAGGGCCACGCCCTCGGACCGGCGCGAATTTCCACCAAGCACACCCTGGCCCTCACCAACCCGGGCGGCGCCGGCACCGCGGACCTGCTCGCGCTCGCCCGCGAGGTCCGCGACGGCGTCCGCGCCGCGTTCGGCGTCGAGCTGGTGAACGAGCCGGTCCTCGTCGGCGTGACCCTCTGACCTGCCGGGCTCCCCGCCTTCCCGCCTCCCCGCCTTCCCGTCCCCCCGCCTTCCCGTCCCCCCGCCTTCCCCGCCCCGTCCGTGTGACATTTCGGACAGCGGCTCCCCGGCTGACGCTTGGTAGTGTCGAAAAGTCGAGGGGGAGTAGTCCCAATCGCGTGATCGACATACTGGCGCCGCCTGTGGCGCCCGGTCACGCGGGCCCGTTCCCGATCCGGGCGGACGAGACCCTCGGCCTGGCAGTCAATGCCGGGCCGAGGTCGATGCTCCCGAAAGCTCCCGACCCTCCGCTCGGCGTCCGAGCGAGAGGGAACAGGTGTCCGCCTTCCTCATCAGCCTGGCCGTGATCTTCGTCGCCGAGCTCGGCGACAAGAGCCAGCTCATGGCCATGACCTTCGCGACCCGCTTCCGGGCGCTCCCGGTGCTGATCGGCATCACCGCGGCGACCGCGATCGTCCACCTGGCGAGCGTCGCCCTCGGCGCCGCGCTGGGGGCCGCGCTCCCGACCGGCCCGATCTCGATCGTCGCCGGTCTGGCGTTCCTCGGCTTCGCGCTGTGGACGCTGCGCGGCGACGAGCTCGACGACACCGAACGCGACAAGGCCCGGCACGCCACCGGCTCGGCGATCATGGCCGTCGGCGGGGCGTTCTTCCTGGCCGAGCTGGGCGACAAGACGATGCTCGCCACCGTCACCCTCGCCGCCGACAACGGCGGTTTCCTGGCGCTGACCGGCGTGTGGGCCGGTTCGACGATCGGCATGGTCGCCGCCGACGCGCTCGCCATCGTGGTCGGCCAGATCCTCGGCAGGAAGCTGCCCGAACGGGTCATCAAGTACGGCGCGGCCGCCGGTTTCGCGATCTTCGGCGTCCTGCTGCTCGTCGAGGGCGCCACCGCCTGAGCAGAAACAGGGGACCGGTGGTGTCAGTCGGCGAGCCAGGCGTCGATACCGGCGAGGAGACGTCCCCGGATGTCGTCGGGCGCCGCGGAGGCCCTGATCGACTGGCGCGCGAGCTCGGCCAGCTCCACGTCCGAGAAACCGTGCTCGGTGCGGACGAGCTCGTACTGCCGCGCCAGCCGCGAACCGAACAGGAGCGGGTCGTCGGCGCCGAGCGCGATGGGCGCGCCCGCCTCGTACAGCCGCCGGACGGGGACGTCCGACGCCGTCGCCGCCACCCCGAGGCCCACGTTCGACGCCGGGCAGACCTCCAGCGTCACGCCCCGCTCGGCGATCGCCGCGACCAGCGACGGGTCGGCGACGGCACGCACACCGTGGCCGATCCGGTCGGCGCGCAGCGCCTCCAGGCACTCCCGGACGCTCGCGGGCCCGAGCAGCTCACCGCCGTGCGGCACCGACAGCAGCCCACCGCGCTTGGCGATCCGGAACGCGCCCTCGAAGTCGTAGGCCCGGCCTCGCCGCTCGTCGTTCGACAGCCCGAACCCGACCACGCCCCGGCCCGCGTACCCGACGGCCAGCCGCGCGAGGGTCTTGGCGTCCAGCGGGTGCCGGGTCCGGTTCGCGGCGATCACGACGCCGATGCCGACGCCGGACGCCTGCGACGCCTCGCGCGCCGCGTCCAGCACCAGCTCGACGGTCGGGGTCAGCCCGCCGAACATCGCCGCGTAGCCGCTCGGGTCCACCTGGATCTCCAGCCAGCCCGAGCCTTCGGCGGCCTCGTCCTCGGCGGTCTCGCGGAGCAGGCGGCGCAGGTCGTCCGGCGTCCGCAGCACCGAGCGCGCGATGTCGTACAGGCGCTGGAACCTGAACCAGCCGCGCTCGTCGGTGGCGTGCAGCCGGGGCGGCCAGTCCTCGACGAGCGCGTCCGGCAGGTGGACGCCGTGCTGCGCGGCGAGCTCCACCAGCGTCGAGTGCCGCATCGAACCCGTGAAGTGCAGGTGCAGGTGAGCCTTGGGGAGCAGGGCCACGTCCGGACGGTGGGAGCCGCACGCGACGCGGGCGTGCTCGACGCGGGCGTGCTCCGGGCGGGATGAAACGGTACGGGCCTCCATGAGCCAATGTTGCCGGATCATCGCCTCCGCCGAACCCCCGCCCCCGCAGGATCACCACACCGGACTACCTCGCATGACACGCCACGGCCATGCCGCCCATGGGCATTCCGAAAAAACTTTGGACTCGCGTGCAACCCCGTCCGGGCACCGTGCGTATACGAGGGGCGCCAGAGAGAGACAGGCAACCCCCGCATGGAAGACGGGCAGAAGGGATACACGATGATCACGCTGAAGGCCGCTCTGATCGCGGCGTCCGCCGTCGGCACCGTCGCCGTGGGCGGCGGCGCGACGTGGGCGATGACCGGCGCCTCCGACCCCGCGACCCCGCAGCCCGTCGGCGCCAAGGCGCCCGCGGCAGAGCGTCAGGTCAATGACAAGGCCCCCAACACACCTCCGACCTGCCTGCCGGCCAAGCCCGGCGCGAAGCTCCCCGGCGGCCAGCTTCCCGGCGGCCAGCTCCCGGGTGGGCAGCTCCCCGGCGGGAAGCTCCCCGACACCGGCGCCAAGAAGGAGCTCGAGAAGCAGCTGAAGCAGAACCCGGCGTCCAAGGCCCTGCCGAAGCCCGAGCTGCCGAAGACCGACGTCCCGAACGGTCAGCTTCCGAAGACCGACGTTCCCGGCAACCTGCCGAAGCCCGGCGTCCCCGGCGCCGAGGTCCCGGACGCCAAGACCCTGCCCAAGACCCTCCCCAAGGACCTGCCCACCTGCGCGCCGTCCACCGACGACCTTGGGAAGAACCTCCCGGCGCCCGCGCCGGGAGCCCGCGTCCCCGGCAAGCCGGGCCTGCCCGCCGTGCCGAAGCTCGACTGCAACAAGCTGCCGCCCGCGGTGAAGGTCGGTGGCCCGGTCGAGAAGGCGGTCATGCTGACCAAGGGCCTGCGCTACGCCAACAGCGTCCCCGGCTCCGCTGACCTGCGCAAGCACAACATCTGCGCCGTCACGCAGAAGTGGACCGGCGTCGCCGGCCAGTGGATCACCGTCGAAACGCTGAAGACGCCCACCGGCATGACCCAGAATCAGCTCCGGCAGGCGATGAACCTGCCGCAGGGCGGCACCCCGATCACCGTGGCCGGGACGGCGGCCTGGATGGCCCCCGGTGGCAGCGGCGTACTGCTGTTCGACCCGGCCGGCTACTCGATGTTCGTCAACGGCAGCCCCGTCCTCGCGGGCGGCGGCCTGAAGGACGTGACCACCGCCCTGCGCCAGGCCCAGTAGGAGACCTGCACGCAGGCCCGCGGCTGGCTCACAAGCAGCAAGCCGCAAATAAGAGAAACGCAACCAGAGAAACAAGGA
>JBOHBY010001248.1:0-2424 GCA_050698635.1 Spirillospora sp. | reverse complement strand
CCGCCGGACGCGCGGCTCGGCGTCGTCGCGGCCGACCACTCGGCGCTGCAGGTCGTCGCCGTCACCGCGGCCGGGATGCTGATCGGGTCGCTGCCGCACATCGCGGTCGGCAGGTCGCCGCGTCCGGACGCGATGGCGCGGCGGCTGTTCAACGTCACGGTCGTCGCGCTGTGCTTTCGTCCCGTGCTGTCGCTCGACCTGCCCTGGCAGGTGGTGCTGGCGGTGATGGGCGTCGTCGTGATCGGGTCGTGCTTCACCGACGTGCTGATCGCGGCGGTGATCCGGGCGGAGGCCGTCCGGGCGCGGTTCGGGATCGCGCTGCGCGACGAGGTCGAGGCCAAGCTGGCGCTGTGCGCCGCGACCAGCGCCACCGCCATGCTGATCGCGGTGTCGACCACCGCGATGGGCGAGGCCGCGCTGCTGATCTTCACGGTGCCGATCCTGGTGACGCAATTCGCGTTCCGTCGTTATGCGGGGATACGTGCCACGTATCTGCAGACCGTCCGGGCGCTGTCGCGCGTGACCGAGGTCGGCGGCTATGTCGAGACGGGGCATTCGCGGCGGGTGTCGCGGCTGGCGATCGCGATGGGGCGCGAGCTCGGCATGTCCGAGGAGGAACTGCTCGAACTGGAGTACGCGGCGCTGATGCACGACATCGGGCAGCTCTCGCTCGGCGACCCGATCCCCGGCGGCGCGACCGTGCTGGCGTCCCCGGCCGAGCAGCGCCGCATCGCCGAGCTCGGCGCCGAGGTGATCAAACAGACCGGGGTACTCGATCGGGTGGCGCACATCGTGCAGCTGTCGTCCCACCCGTACCGGACGGGGCCCGACCTGTTCGTGGACGAGCCGTCCGAGACCGGTGGTCCGGGCAGGCCGGTGCCGCCGCCGCTCGCCGGGCGGATCATCAAGGTCGCCAACGCCTACGACGACCTCGTCGGCGACTCCGCCGACCGGGACCGCGGCGCCGCCGTGCTGGAACGGCTCAGGCTCGACTCCGCCGCCGAGTACGACCCGACCGTCGTGGAGGCGCTCAGCCGCGTCGTGGACCGCCGCCCTCGCCAGTAGCGTCCGCCGAGCCCCCGCTTACCGAGCACGGTGGCGAGGGTGATGGCGGTTGCGGCCGTCCAGAGGAGCAGGGCGCCCTGGTGCTGGTCGTCGAGTGGTGACGGGCCCCAGCGTCGGCCGAGGTCTTCGTACCAGTTCCCCAGGACGGTTCCGTGCCGTGTGAGCGCCATTCCGGCGATCACGTGCAGGGGGAGGATGGCGACGGGGATGAGTGTGTTGGCCGTCGCCTTGAAATACGCCAGGCCGATGGCCAGGAAGGCCAGTAGCGCCATGGAGTGCAGCGCGTGGTTGGCGAGGGTGGCGCCGAACAGGGGCGACACGTACCAGGCGTAGAGGCTCAGCAGGAGGAGCGCTGACGCGATGATCGGGTGCGTGAGCGTCCGGAGCCCGCGGCTGGACATCGCGGCGGTCAGGCGCTGTGGGGCTCCATGTAGGAGCAGCAGCGGGGCGACCAAGCCGATGAGGACGTGTTGGACGGCGTGGGCGCTGAACAAGACCATGCTGTACCGGGAGATGCCGCTGTTGGTGGCGAGCAGCACGACCAGGAGTCCTGTGACCCAGGAGGCGGTGCGGTGCCATGGCCATGCGGGTGCGCGCTTGATGCCTACGGCGTACAGGACGGCGGCCGTCGCGATCAGGGTGAGGAAGAGCGGGTCGATCCGCCAGTCGAGGAGGTAGGGGGCTGGGCCGGGCGGGCCTGGGAGCGGGAAGCCGAGGCGCAGTGCGACGACGTCCAGCGTGTCTGGTGGGTTCTCGGGTGGCGGGGTGCGGGAGAGGCCGGTCGCGAGCGCCATCGTCGCCATCATGATGAGGATTTCGACGGTGCCCAGACGGATGAAGGCCCGTGCGCCGCGACCGTTCGTCAGGGCGGGGATGGTGGTGCGGCGGTGCCACCATCCGAGTGCGCCCAGCGCTGTGAGGGCCACGATCTTCGCTAGGACCAGCGTCCCGTAGCGCGAGCCCAGGTGGACGCCGCCGAGGCGTACCCACGCGTTCATCGCGCCGCTGACGCCGACGACGGCGAACGACACCAACGCCAGCCTGCTGTAGCTCCGGACGACGTGCGGGAGGCGTCCGGGGACGTCCGGCGCGACGGTGACCAGCGCGACGAGCCCGCCCATCCACAGCGAGACGCCGACGACATGCGCCGCAAGGCTGTGGACGGCGAGCGCGTGGTTCGAGGCGTTCGCCGCGTGGCCGGTGAACAGCGGCGGCAGCAGGCCCGCGAGCGCGCCCGCCAGCAGGTATCCGGTGCCGCCCTCGGCGCGGGGGAGGCTCGCCGCGACCGCCAGCACGATCGTGACGGCGAGCGTCATCAGCAGCGCCCGGCCCTGCGGCAGCTCGATGAGCAGCGTCCGC
>JBOHBY010001247.1:0-10561 GCA_050698635.1 Spirillospora sp. | reverse complement strand
GGACTGGGTGGGTGACGTCCTGGAAAAGCTGGGGCAGGACGCCTACGTCGCGAAGGTCGTGGTGTCGGAACTGGTCACGAACGTCCTGCGGCACACCGAGAGTGCGGAGGCGACCGTGCGCGTCATCGAGGCGGACCAGGGGACGGTCGTGGAGGTGCTCGACTCGTCCGACGTAGTGCCAGTCGTGGGGGCGGCGGACCTGCTCCGCGAGGACGGGCGAGGGCTGGCGATGCTGGGCGCGCTGGTCAAGGAGTGGGGCAGCCAGCCGCTCGGGGGCGGCGGAAAGGCCGTGTGGGCGCTGCTGCCCGAAGGGCCCATGTGAGCGAGGCCGAGACGCTGACCCGCCTGCGGGAACGGTTTCCGCGCTGGTCGGTTTCGGTGGAACGGGGCGTGTGGCGCGCCTCGGGTCGCCTTCTTGTTGTGTCGTCGTCGCCGGAATGGTTGGCGGCGGCGATGAATGGCGAGGCTCCGTTCCCGGACGGCCTAGTGGCGTGCCGAATCAGGGTGACTCGTTAGTTCGACGGGCTCAGCGTGGTCGTGATCTTCATGAGCACCTTTCGGGGGAGGGGTGCGGGTGGGGGCGTCCGCGCGGCGTCAGTGGCCGGTGTTGGTCTGGATTTCGCTGACGACGAGTGGCGTGGGCTGGGATGTCATGGTTCTGGGGCCGAGGTCACCTTGCTGGGGGTTGCAGGCGGGTCCCTGACATGTCCAGGTGAGGTCCCAGGTGATGGTGGCGGTGATCTCGTATTTGCCGCCCGGCTGGCCTGCGGAGGATCGTTTGTAGGTGTAGTAGCAGGCCTTGCCGTTCCTGCTTCCCGCGGTGTTGCAGACCTTCTGGGTCTCGCCCATGTTCCAGGTCACGGACGAGGGCTCCGCGGTGGCCTGGATCCTCTGACCGTTCCCGCCGATCGGAGGCGTCCTGACGACGTTGAAGCCTTCGACCCAGAGCGAGGTCCGTAGCCTGACGTAGGTCTTGCCGTTCGGGGCGGTGTGCACGACCGGTGTGGGCAGCACGGCGGAGCTGCTGGCCGCCGCGACCCAGTCGAGGGTGGTTGCCGCTGCGGCGGGCGGCGGGCCGCCGTTGTCGACGGGCACGAAGCCCAGTGCCTCGTTGTCGGTCAGGTCCTCCGGTTGCGGGGGCTGCACGGGACCGGAGTTTCCGCCGGTTCCGCCTCCGCTGGATCCGCCTCCGCTGCCGCCGCCCTTGTCCGACCAATTGCACGTGAGGCCCTTGCAAGGGGCGGCCAGAGCGGGCGCGGCGATGAGCAGCGGGACGGCGAGGACCACGGCGGTGATCGTGGCGGAGGATGCGCGGCGTCTGGGGGGTTGGGGAGACATCGGCTGTCCTTCCCTGCGGACCGTCAGCATGGCTTGTCCCGGACGGTGGCGGCGACCTTCCACGCGCCGGAGTCGTATTGGACGGTCGCGCGGTAAACGTAGGCGGAGCCCGGGCCTCCGTCGATGCGCTTGCCTGTTCTCGCGGAGAATCTGTAGGCGGCGAGGGTGCGGACGCAGTCGATGACGTAGATCTTCGTGCTGTCCTTGGCGCGGGCGTAGACGCGGGGGTTGAACGTGTTGGTGAACCGCCAGATCTCGCCCTTGGCCCTGGTGGACTCGACGTCCTTGGTCACCTGGCTGAGGAGCGGGTCCAGGGCGACGGAGGGGAGTTCGGCGGCGTTGTTGGTCTCGTAGGCCTTCTTGTAGGCGGCCTGGTAGGCGCGGTAACGGTCCAGGACCGTCTTGTAAAGCTGCTTCGGCGGGATGCCGGACGGCGGGGCGGCGGCCGGTGAGGCGGCCGGGACGCCGTCGTTGAGGGAGCCGTTGGGGGCCAGTTCGCCGCTGGAGGACGAGCCCGACGAGCCGCAACCGGCGACCAGGAACGCGGTCAGGGTGAACCCGAGTGCGGGGGTACTGACCAACCGGGCGCGCATCGCCATCCCTGAGCGGCAGCCGACAACGGGGCGGAATACGCGCAGAAGCTTACAGAGGCACGTGTGGCGAGAAAAGGGATTCGTTGGGGACGGCTTGACCTCGACCGGGCTTGAGGTAGCACGCTCCAGGTAAACGCCGTGATGGGAGGGGTTCTTATGCGTGCTGTGTGGTTGAAGGAGTTCGGCGGGCCCGAGGTGCTGGTGCCTGGGGAGGCGCCGGATCCGGTGTCGGGTGAGGGGCAGGTGCTCGTCGCGGTGGAGTTCGTCAACATCACGTTCGTGGAGACGCAGGTGCGGGCGGGGAGCGGGCCTGGGCCGGTACGGGTGGAGCTGCCTGTTGTTCCGGGCAACGGGGTCGGGGGCGTGGTGGCGGCGGTTGGGCCAGGGGTTGATGGCGGGTTTGTTGGGCGGCGGGTGGTGAGTAGTACCGGGGGCTCGGGTGGTTATGCGGAGCTGGCGGTTGTCGATGCCGCGGGGGTGTTCGAGGTGCCGGACGGGTTGGCGCTCGATGACGCGGTGGCGCTGCTGGCGGACGGGCGGACGGCGACGATGATGCTGCACGCGGCGCGGCCCCGTCCGGGGGAGCGGGTGCTGGTGGAGGCTGCGGCCGGAGGGGTCGGGACGTTGCTCGTCCAGCTGGCCAAGGCGGCGGGTGCGACGGTTGTGGCGGCGGCGGGTGGTGCGCGTAAGGGTGAGGTGGCGTTGGGGCTGGGGGCGGACGAGGCCGTTGATTATGGCCTTCCGGGGTGGGGCCGGAAGGTGGGGGAGGTGGATGTTGTGTTCGACGGGGTTGGAGGCGAGGTTGGGCGTGAGGCGTTCACGTTGGTTCGGGCCGGTGGGCGGATGGTCAGTTTCGGGTTGGCGAGTGGTGAGTGGGCGGGTGTTTCGGAGGAGGACGCGGCGGGGCGGGGCGTGACGCTTGTCAAGCCGAAGGCCACGGCGGAGGAGTTGCGGGAGTTCACGCGTAGCGCGCTGGGGGCAGCGGCTGCGGGGAGGCTGCGGCCGGTGATTGGGCAGCGGTTTCCGTTGGACGGGGCGGCCGACGCGCACAGGGCCATTCAGTCGCGTGCCACGGTTGGTAAGACGCTGCTAGAGGTCAGGTGACCTTCTTGAGGAAGGTGCTGAGTGCGTTCTCGTAGGCGGCGGGGTCGACGTTCCATGACTCGGTGTGCCCGCCCGGTGTGGCTATGTGGGTGACCATGCCGGGCGGGGCCTTCCTGGTGAAGGCGTAGGCGGAGTCGTTGTCGACCGTGGCGTCGTCGTTGGCGGTGAACAGGAGTACTGGGGTGCGTAGCTTCGGCGCGTAACGGGGCTGGTTGTAGTCGGACAGGTCCATGTCTATGCGCCATTCCAGGATGCGCTTGGCGACGCTTGTGACGAAGCCTGGGAGGTGGCGGGCGTCGGCTTGCTTGTCCAAGGTGGCGCCCCAGTCGAGGACGGGGGCGTCCAAGACGATTCCCCGTATGAGCGACGGGTCTTCGTGCAGAGTTCTCATGGACATCGCGCCGCCCATCGACCATCCGTACAGGACGACGCCCGTCGCGCCGTGTGCGCGTGCGTAGCCCATGGCGGAGACGACGTCGTGCCATTCCGTGTCGCCCAGGTGGTTCTTCCCGTCGCCGGACGGTGGCGCGCCCACGTCGTTGCGGTAGGCGATGGACATCATCGGTAGGCCGAGCGCGTGTACGGCCCGCATGGCGCGGAACGTCTCGGCCTTGTCTGAATTCCGTCCGTGGACGGCGATGACCCATGTGCTGTTGGGTGACTTGCCTGGGATCAACCACGCGGGCATGGGGCCTGCCTTGGACGGATACGTGACGTCCTGGAAGTCGAGCCCAAGGGCCCTCTTGGGGTCGCCGTCGTATATCCAGTGGTCGATGGTCGCGGGGGAGCCTTTGGTGAGTGTGCCTTCGACTACGGACGAGACCCGGCGGGTGACGTGCTTGGAGTTGCTTGCGGTGATGGGGCCCAGAAGGGCGCGTCCGTTCTTCCAGGCGAGCGCCCATGTGCCCGGACGTTCTGTGGATTCTTCGCGGGGCAGTGTGACGGTGCCGTTCGCCGCGTCCACGATGGTGAGCGGGTAGTCGGAGGAATGGTCGACCTCGGTGGCGACGCCCGCGAAATACCAGCCGATCCCGCCGAGGAGCGCGCACAGCAGAACGATGACCGCGACGGCCACCGCCATCAGCCTGCGGGCGCGGCGCGGGCGGCGGCGCCGCCGGAGCGGTGGTTCGGGCGCGGCGGGGGCCGGCGACTCCGGGACTGCGGTCGACACGACATACGAACTTAGCCTCCCCTGAGCGTCGCGGACGCTCGGGTCGATCCGCAATCGGTTGATCAGTGCGGTTAATCTGCCGGACAGGTGCCATCGATCGGACGGGTCGATCGGACGGAGGGACGCGTGGCGTGACGGGGCAGAACGACCGCATCGCGGAGATCGAGGGTGAGGTCATCGCGTTCGCGCGGCGGATGGCGCCGCCCGGATGGCGGCGGATCGACCTGCACTGCATCGCGACCGTCGCGGTGAACGACGTCGCGGTGACCGTGCTGACCGGAGAGAGCAAGACCGTGACGGCCGAGACCGTCCCGCCGGAGCTGACCGCGCTGCTGATGGATCTGCGCCGCGCGCACTACCTGTCCGAGCAGGGCACCTGGTTCTCGATGGTCGCGATCATCGAGCCCGAGTCCGCGCGGCCGCTCTACAACTACGACTTCGATCCGCTGTGGGACCCGCCGATCCCGGTGGACTGCTGGCGGCGCGACCAGATCGTCCTGCCGCGCGACGGCGCGAACGTGCCGGGCTGGCTGCGGGACCGGCAGGACGGCCGCGAACCCGCCGCCGAGCCCGCCGAGCCCGCCGAGGCCGTGGGCGAGGCGGTGGCGATGAACGCGGTCGAGCAGATGGAGCTGCTGTCGAACCAGGTCACGATCGTGATCGCCGACCACGCGCCGCCGCTGTGGCGGACGATCTCCGGGTACTACCAGGCGGTCGGCGGGCACGTGGAGTTCCCCACGATGACGTGCCACCGGGCGGACGGCGCCGTGACGCCCTGGACGGCGCCCGCCGCCGCCGCGGCCCTGCTCGACCGGCTCCGCGCCGGAACGCACGCGTTCCAGGGGTCCACCTGGTGCCGGATCGACTTCGAGGTCGTGTACGAGGACGGCGACGTCCGCTGCCGGGCGAGCTTCAGGCACGACGACGAGCCGCACTGGGATTCCGAGCCGTCCTCCGCCGACGTCCGGCGCGAGCTTGAGCGGTTCCCACGCGACGAGGTCCCGGCGTGGATGACGCAGCGGCTCGGCAGCCGTGCCCAGCCCGCGACGGTCGCCGATGTGCCGGTTCCGCAGGAGGGCGGGCTCCGCCGGGCGCGGATCTTCGACCACACCGGGCCGGACGGCGCCCGCCCCGCCGTGTCGAGGCCGCCCGTCCCACCGGACGAGCTGGAGCGCGTGACCGAATATCTGCGGGAGGGCGCGATCGTCATGGCGGCCCGTTCGAATGCGCCCGACAGGCTCGATTCTTCGCGGGGCGCAGTAGTGCCTCTCACGTTTCACACCGATGGGACATGGGTCTGGTCCGGCGCGGTGGCCTATTACCTGAGCGAGCATGGTGTCGCGCCAGAAGCCGATCTGGTTGCGCACATACGGGCCAATGGGTTTCAGGTGCCTGCGGTCGACGACGACACCATGAATGCGGCTAACGCTGCTGTGACGGGTCAGGCGGTCCCTGAACGCGTCTTGGCGGAACCAGAGCCCGTCCACTGGACGAACGCCCTACAGCACCGTCTGGACCAGCTTCGTGTCGACCGTGCCGCGTACCGCGTCAACGACACTGCGGAGGGTGTGTGGTGCCTGCTGGCGGAAGCGGAGGAAGAGCGCTGGTCGGTGTTCCAGATGCGGGACGGTGAGCGACGCAAGGAAATCACGTTCGACGACACCGAACAGGCCGCCGTGCATCTGCTGGGGCGTCTGCTCCTTGACCCGCGCCACACCGTCCAGGACGGTCCGTTCGAGCCGCTCAAGGGCGAACCCCCGCTGACCCTTCTGCGCGACCGTCACGTCATGGAACTGTCCGCTGGAACGGAAGTGGACCGTTATGGCGGATCCGAAGGGAATGTGACGTACTCGGCGCGCACCCCGTATCCGCGCCGTTCGCTGCCGCGTGAATGGCAGGACCGTCCGTATCACGTCTATCGGGTGGAGCGGGCTGTGGAAACGCTCACGGGGACGGCCGTGCCGTGGTTCGGGCAGCCGGGCGGTGGGACGGCGCACGTGTTCCGACGTTCGATCGCCGAATTGCTCGCCGACGGCGTTCTGGTCGAGATTGACGTGCAGAAGGACGACTGATCAGGCGCTGCCTATTGCGGAGACCAGGTCTAGGCCCAGCAGCAGGTCTAGGTGGATGAACGTTTCCAGCTTCGCGCCTGGCGGGACGTCAGAGTCGCTGGCGAGACGGTCCAGGACGGCCAAGGCGCCCGGGCTGTCCAGGTCGTCGGCGAGTGCGGTCTCCGCTTGCGTCGTGTAGGCGCGGTTCATGGGGCGTCCCGGTGCGGTCGCCCATTCCGCGACCTTGCCGCGCCATCCGTCCATGCGTTCGGCGGTTTTCGACAGGGTCGCCTTGGAGAGCTCCAGCGGGTCTCTGTAAGGGACCTCCAGGATCGCTAGGCGCACTGTGAGCGCGTCTGTCGGTGTGGGCGTCCACGAGCCCGTCTCGCGTGGCACGGTCAGGCAGAGGGCGTCCTGGCGGGGCTCGTCGCCTGCGATGTGGTCGCCTGCGATGTAGACGTCGGCGTCCGGCATCGGGGCGTCGAGCAGCTCGAACGGCGGGACGTTGTAGTCGGCCAGGTCGACGCCGTCCAGCACGAAGGACGCGGTGCGCGCGACGCGGACGCGGCGTCCGGCCCGTCCCGCGACGCGGCGCAGCAGGTCGGCGACGACCGGGACGCGGTGCCCTGACCCGTCCAGGATCTGGACGCGCAGGCCCGGCCCGGCGGGCAGCGGCTCGGGCAGGCCGGTGCGATGGTCGTACAGCCGCAACATGCCTCAACCCTAGGACGGGCGGGCCGGGATCGGAGCCGCGGGCCGGGATCAGAGCGGGCAGGCCGGGATCAGAGCTGCGGGTCGGACGGCATCGGGCCCGTCGGCATCGGGGCGGCGCCGTCCGGCTTGTGGACGGCCGCGAACCGCAGCCGCACGTAGTCGGCGACCCATCCCGACTCGCGGCGCAGCGCCGGGGCGGCGAGGTCGTTGACCCGGGAGAGCAGCGGGTCGACCAGCTCCGGCGGGACGTCCGCCAGCGCGCTGGCCGCGTAGGCGCGGACCCAGTCGGCGGCGCCGTTGGGCCCCTCGGTCATCCGGGTCGGACGGTCGGCGTGCTCCAGCAGCCGCAGCGTGAACCCGGCCTCCTCCAGCTTCGAGGCGTACTCGGCGGGGCTCGGGAAGTACCAGGGCAGGTCCGGCTCGCCGAGACCGAACACCCGCCACGCGGTCTGCATCGCGACGATCAGCTCGGCGCAGTTCCCGCTGCCGCCGAGTTCGCCGACGAACCGCCCGCCGGGGCGCAGCGACGCGTGCACGCGGCCGATCACGGCGTCCGGGTCGCGGGTCATCCAGTGCAGGGCCGCGTTCGAGGCGACCGCGTCGAACGACTCGCCGACGGTGAAGTCGTGGGCGTCGCCGACGACGAACGACAGCCCGGGATGCATCGCGGTCGCCTGCGCGACCATGTCCGGGTTGCCGTCGATGCCCAGCACCTCGGCGCCCCGCTCGGCGATCTCCGCGGTGAACGCCCCGGTGCCGCAGCCGAGGTCGATGATCCGTTCGGCGGGCTGGGGGTCGAGCAGGTCGACCAGGGGCGCACCGTGCGCGGAGACGTACCCGAAGGCGGAGTCGTACGTCGTCACGGCCCAATTCACTGTCACAATTTATCGGACAACTCCCGGTAACGACCCAGCGTCCGCCCGATCCGGGGGCCCGGGCCTCGGCGTGATCGGGCGGCCGAGCGGCCCGGGGACGATCTCCGTGTTTCCTGGCTTTGACGGCATGTGTTTCTTTCATGACGGAGGGTATGAAGTCGCCCCAGCGACACGTTCGGGGGTGCGTGGTGCGGATCACGACAATCGCCGTCATCGGAACCGGGCTCCTACTCGTCGTCGGCACCGCGGGTGCCGCCGGATGCGGCGGCCCGGAGGAGAAACGGGCACGGACCGCCGGTGAGAACGCCGCGCTCAGGAACAAGGCCCAGGCCCAACGGCCGCCGGTGCAGGCGCCGCCACCGCCACGGAAGATCGACTGCGACCGGGTCAAGTGCGTCTCGCTGACGTTCGACGACGGACCGGGCCCCTACACCGGACGGCTGCTGGACACGCTCAAGGCCCGCGGCGCCCGCGCCACGTTCTTCATGCTGGGCGAGAACGTCCAGGCCCACCCGGACGTGGTCCGGCGGATGGTCATGGAAGGGCACGAGGCCGCCAACCACACGTGGTCGCACCCGGACCTCACCACCCTGCCGCCCGCCGAGGCGCGCGAGCAGATCCAGCGGACGCAGCAGGCCGTCAAGCACGCCTCCGGCGTCGCGCCGACGCTGACGCGGCCGCCGTACGGGGCGACGAACCCGAAGGTCGGACGCCTCGTCGGGATGCCGCTGATCCTCTGGAGCGTGGACACGCTCGACTGGCGGTACCGCAGCTCCGGCCGCGATGCCAGGGTCGGGATCAAGGCGCCGGAAAGCGGCGGCATCGTCCTGTTCCACGACATCCACAAGCCGACCGTCGACGCCATCCCGAAGGTGGTGGACGGGCTGAAGAAGCGCGGGTTCACGCTCGTCACGGTGTCGGAGCTGTTCCAGGGCAAGCCGCTCCAGGCCGGGAAGACCTACAACGAGCGCGTCCAGAAGCCCGCACCGGCGACGGCGAGCCCGCCTCCGTCCGAATCCCCCACCCCGACCGGCTAGCCGCGCAGGCGGACCAGGCCGGTGTCGAAGGCGAACACGACCGCCTGGACCCTGTCGCGAAGACCCAGCTTGGCCAGGACGCGCTTGAGCAGGAAGCCGCTGGCCCGGCCCGCCACCGTCCGCTGACCCCGGCGCCACATGTGCCTCAGCCGTTGCCTCAGCCGTTGCCTCAGCCGTCCCGGCGGGGACGGCGGCGCCGCGGGGGCTCCTGCGGGACGACCTTCGCCGCCACCATGATCTTTTCTGGGATCTCGACCAGCTCGCCGTCCCGGCGCCGCACCGCCAGCACACCGCCGGACCAGGATTCGAGCACGCCCACCACGTCGCTGTACTCTCCCGTTGGCAGACGACGCCGCAGTGAGATGCGCCGGCCCACGTCCGCGGCGCTGATCGACACCACCAGGCGAGCGGCGAAGCGGCCGGACATGTGCTGACCCCCGTGTCGAATCGGCGGCGCCGTGATGGCCATACTATTCACAGCGAGCTTGCGGTGAGCCGTGACGTTGCGGCGGGGCCGATATCCGAGAGGAGTCACTGACGTGACCTACGTCATTGCGCAGCCCTGCGTGGATCTGCTCGACAAGGCATGCATCGAGGAGTGCCCGGTCGACTGCATCTACGAGGGCAAGCGCATGCTGTACATCCACCCGGACGAGTGCGTCGACTGCGGTGCGTGTGAGCCGGTCTGCCCGGTAGAGGCGATCTACTACGAGGACGACACGCCTGACCAGTGGAAGGACTTCTACAAGGCCAACGTGGAGTTCTTCGAGGACCTCGGCTCGCCCGGAGGCGCCTCCAAGGTCGGGAAGATCGACAAGGACCACCCGATCGTCGCCGCGCTGCCTCCGCAGAGCCAGGAGGACTAGCGGGGCGACCCTCCGGGACGCGCCGCCCATGGCACGTCCCGAGGGGGAACCTGTGTCGTTTCCGGGCCGTGGCCTCCGCGTTCGCGGGAGGGCCGCGGCCCATCGAATGTTCGGACAGGGATGTCCAGACAGGGAGTCACCGTGTTCACGTTGCCGGACTTTCCGTGGGACCGGCTGGCGCCGTACAAGCAGCGGGCGCTGGCGCACGCGGACGGCATCGTCGACCTGTCGGTCGGGACGCCCGTCGACCCGACCCCCGAGACCGTCCGGGCCGCCCTCGCCGCCGCCTCCGACGCGCCCGGATACCCGCAGACCTACGGGACGCCGCGGCTCCGCGAGTCCGTCGCCGGATGGCTGCGGCGCCGCGCCGGCGTGTCCGGCGCCGACCCGGACGCGGTGCTGCCCGTCCTCGGCACCAAGGAGCTGGTCGCCTGGCTGCCGACACTGCTCGGCACCGGCCCCGGCGACACGATCGTCTTCCCCGAGCTGGCCTACCCGACCTACGACGTCGGCACTCGGCTGGCCGGGGCCTCGCCCGTCTCGACCGACGGGCTGCTGTCCCTCGGCCCCGTCTCGCCCAAGATCGTGTGGGTGAACTCGCCGTCCAACCCGACCGGGAAGGTGCTGCCCGCCGAGCACCTGCGCAAGGTCGTCGCGTGGGCGCGCGGGCGCGGGGCGATCGTGATCAGCGACGAGTGCTACCTGGAGTTCGGGTGGGACGCGGAGCGCCCGCCGGTCTCGATCCTGCACCCGGACGTCTGCGACGGCTCCCACGAGGGGCTCCTCGCGGTCAACTCGCTGTCGAAGCGGTC
>JBOHBY010001246.1:0-2706 GCA_050698635.1 Spirillospora sp. | reverse complement strand
GCTCGTCGCGCCGCAGGGCGGGCGCCCCGCCGAGCAGCGCCGCGTGCAGGCCCCGCAGGTTCCGCGCCAGGACGGGATCGGCCACCACCGGCGAGCCGAACAGCGGCAGCCCGGCCGGACGGTCCGCGATGTCGGCCAGCACGCCGGACACCAGCTCCGGCCCGATGTGGACGATCCGGTAGGTGAAGCCAAGCTCGTCGGCGGCGTGGCCGTCGTGCGGGTCGTCGGGGTTGAACGCGATGACCATCCCGGCCGCGCTGGTGTGGGCGTCGCCCCGGCACCGGAACGCCTGGTAGCCGTCCTCGGTGACGCCGAACGAGTACGTCTCGTGGCTGTGCCGGTGGTAGACGTGCCGCTCGAAATGCGCGTGCATCGCCTCCAGCGGACGGTCGGACGACCGCCAGTACCTGCTCCAGTCCACCGATCCAGTGTGGCGCACGAGCGTTCAAGACGGCCCGCCCCAGGTCGCGGAACCCTGGACGGCATGCGTTTCGACACCAAGATCGGGATCGTGGTCCGCGACGACCTGGCCGTGTGGCAGCGGCTCAACGTCACCGCGTTCCTGGCCAGCGCCGTCGCCGGCGCCGTCCCGGGCGTCATCGGGGAGCCGTACGAGGACGCGTCCGGCAACGCCTACCTGGCGATGTTCCGGCAACCGGTCCTCGTCTACGAGGCCGACGCCGCGACGACCCTCACCGCCCACGGCCGCGCCCTCGCCCGCGAGCTGAAGATCGCCGTCTACATCGAGGACATGTTCAAGACGGGCCACGACGAGGCCAACCGCGAGACCGTCCGCGCGGTCACCGCCGACGCGATGCCGCTCGTCGGGTTCGCCGTCCACGGGCCGAAGAACGGCGTGGACAAGGTCCTCAAGGGGCTGTCCCTGCATCCGTGAGCGCGTCCGTGAGCGCACCCGTGAGCCCGGCCAGCGCGGCGAGGCGCTCCCGGTGCGTGCCGGGGGCGCCGAACAGCTGACGCGACCCCTGGGCCCGCTTGAAGTACAGGTGGGCGTCGTGCTCCCACGTGAACCCGATGCCGCCGTGCAGCTGGATCGCCTCGCCCGCCGTGTGGAAGAACGCGTCCGAGCAGAACGCCTTGGCGAGCGCGGCGGCGGCGGGCAGCTCGTGCGGGGTCTCGTCCGCGACGGCCGCCGCGTTCAGCACCGCCGACCGTGCCGACTCCACCAGCACGTACATGTCCGCGCACCGGTGCTTGACCGCCTGGAACGACCCGATCGGACGCCCGAACTGGTGCCGGACCTTCGCGTACTCGACCGTCATGTCGAGGGTCTTCTGCGCCCCGCCGAGCTGCTCGGCGGCGAGCGCCACGGCCGCCACGTCGAGCGCCCACGCCACGTCCTTCGCCCCGCCCACCCTCCGGGCCGCGACGCCGTCGAACCGGACCCGCGCCAGCCTCCGCGTCTGATCCAGCGTCGGCACCCGCTCCCGGACGAGCCCCACCGCATCACCGGTCACCGCGTACAGCCCGACACCATCGTCGCCCCTGGCCGCGACGAGTAGTAGATCGGCGATGTGGCCGTCCAGGACGAAGTTCTTGCTCCCGCGCAGCCTTCCGCCCTCGAACACGGTCTTGATCGTCCCGAGGTCCCAGCGTCCGTCGTCCTCGGCCACGGCCAGCGTGGCGATCGTCGAGCCGTCCGCGATGCCGGGCATCAGGTCATGGCCGCCGTCCCCTTCCCCGGCCCCGAGCGCCGCCGCTGCCGTGACCGTGGCGAGGAACGGCGCGCACACCAGGGCCCGTCCCATCTCCTCGAACACGACGGCCAGCTCCCGCGTCCCGAACCCGGCGCCGCCGTGCTCCGCCGCGATCGCGAGGCCCTGGAGCCCGAGTTCTTCCGCCATCCGCGTCCACATTCCGGGGTCGTAGCCTTCGTCGGTCACCATCAGCCGCCGCACCTCGCGGGCCGGTGACCGGTCGGCGAAGAAGCGCCGCAGCGCGTCCCGCAGCTCCCGCTGCTCCTCGGTGACGGCGAGCTTCATCCCGGCGGCCTCCCCACGCTGACGCCGGGCCATCGTGCCGCAGGCCCGCGGCCCGCCTCACCGGCGGTTCCCACCCAGCGGGACGCGCTCAGGGCGCCCAGTCGTGCGGCCCCAGCACGTACCCCTTGCGGGTCGAACGCAGGTGGTTGACCGACACCAGATGCCCGAGAGCGGCCCACAGGTCCTCCTCGGGCCCGCCCACCAGCCGCCCGATCGTGTCGAAGTCCGCCGCCCCGCCGTCCTTGTCGATCTCCGCGACGGTCTCGTACACGGTGAGCTCGAAGTCCGACAGCTCCTGAACGTCCCCGCGCCGTGCGTCTCGCTCGTCCATGACAAACCCGTGCCCGCTCCAGGACGTTCTATCTATCTCGGGCAAAGCGAACATGGAGACACGCGAGGCGTTTCAGGCCAAGAACAAGGTCATCCCCGGGAAGGTCGTGATCGAAATCTAGCGGGGGGTGTGAGTTATGCCATGCGGGCGGCTCCGCGATCGCCGGTTAAGGTGATCTTGTAATTCGGGACGGAACTCCCCGCGGGTGCGATCCTTCCGAGGATCTCTCCGTCCGGTTCTGCGCCCACTCACGACCTCTGTCAACGCACAGAAGGGAACTACGGTGAGGCGCTGGAGAACAGCCCTGATCAGTGTGACCGCCCTCGCGGCATTACTCGTCCCCACGCAGTCCGCTTCGGCCGACGGTCCCAAGGG
>JBOHBY010001245.1:0-2829 GCA_050698635.1 Spirillospora sp. | reverse complement strand
GGACGAGGACGCCCCCGACGCCGGTTTCGCCACCGCGACCGCCGCCGTCATCGCTACCGACGCGGGCCTGCGGACGGCCCGCGACGCCATCCAGATCCTCGGCGGCATCGGCTTCACCTGGGAGCACGACGCGCACATCTACCTGCGCCGCGCCGCGACCCTCCGGGCCCTGCTCGGCCCGTCCGCCGCCTGGGCCGCCAGGGTCGCCGAACTCGCCCTCGACGGCGGCCGCCGCGAGGTCGTCCTCGAACTGGACGAGGACGCCCGCCCCCTCCGCGAACGCATCCGCGCCGAGATCGCCGATCTTGCCGCCATCGGCGACAAGGCCGCGCTGCACGAGCGCCTCGGCGACGACGGCTGGACCGCTCCGCACCTCCCCGAGCCGTGGGGCCGCGACTCCGGCCCCGTCGAGCAGATCCTGGTCCAGCAGGAACTGAAGGCCGCGAAGATCAAGACTCCGAACATCGGCATCGGCGCGTGGCTGGTCCCGTCCATCGTCCGCTACGGGACGGACGAGCAGAAGGAACGCTTCCTGCGCCCGACGCTGCACGGCCGCATCACCTGGTGCCAGCTCTTCTCCGAGCCCGGCGCGGGCTCCGACCTGGCGTCCCTGTCGACGCGGGCCGAGCGCGTCGAGGGCGGCTGGCGGCTCACCGGCCAGAAGATCTGGACGTCCCTCGCCCAGCACGCCGAGTGGGGCTTCTGCATCGCCCGCACCGACCCCGAGGCGCCCAAACACGACGGCATCACGTACTTCCTGATCGACATGAAGTCCGAGGGCATGGACATCCGGCCGCTGCGCGAGCTGACCGGCGACACCCTGTTCAACGAGGTGTTCCTCGACGGCGTGTTCGTCCCCGACGACCGTGTCGTCGGGGAGGTGAACCGGGGCTGGCAGGTCACGCGCAACACCCTGTCCAACGAGCGCGTCTCCCTCTCAACCGGCGGCGGACTGGGCATGGGCGTCCCCGAGCTACTGAACTTCTACCGGGACCGCGACACAGACACAGCAGCCGCCCCGACGATCGGCACACTCATCGCGCAGGGCCAGTCGATCGACCTACTGGGCCTGCGCACCACCCTCAAGCGCCTGAACGGCGTGGAGCCCGGCGCGGAGGCCAGCGTCCGCAAGCTCCTCGGCGTCCAGTTCAACCAGGACGTGGCCGACCACTGCTGGGCGGCCCAGGGCCCGTCCGCCGCCACCGAGGTCCCGCTCGCCGAGACCGGCATCATGGCCCGCGCCATGCTCTTCAGCCGCGCCATGACGATCTACGGCGGCACCACAGAGGTCCAGCTCAACATCATCGCCGAACGCCTCCTCAACCTCCCCCGCGACCCCGAACCCGGCGGCTGACCCCTCAATGGCGCGGATCAGCGCCGGGGCCGGAAGGCATAGGTGACGTTGACCAGGACGATCGCGGCCAGGGTGAACAGGAGGCCGGGGAGGCCGGCGTTGATCGCGCTGATGGCGCTGAGCGGGATGGCGGCCAGCAGTGACAGGATCGCCATGGCCAGGCTGTGATCGCGGTCGCCGCGGAACTGTTCCGCCGCCGTTGGACGGAGCCCGGCCCGGGAGCGCGGCTCGGCGGCGGACGATCGCGCGTCGAGGGCCTGCTCGATACGGTCCACGACCGTTTCGATGAACGCGTCGTCGTAGTCGGGACCCAGTTCACGCCGGGCCGCCATCGCCGCCGTCAGGTCGTCGCGGGGCAGTCGTGGCATCGTCATGATTCGGTTATAGGCAAGAGCGGGGCCCCGCCGCGTCACCCCCCGGACCGAAACATCGCGTACCCCCCAGGTAGCAACGAGCCGCTGGAGAGCATCGGATGACCGACGGAACGACGGACGGAACGTTCGCCTCGCCCGCGGACGCGGGCCGCAGGCTGGCCGGTGTCCGCTACCTCGCGGACGAGGCGATCGCCACGACCGTGTACCTCGCCCAGGCGCTCGGCAAGCCGCTGCTCGTCGAGGGGCCCGCCGGGGTCGGCAAGACCGAGCTGGCCAAGGCGGTCGCGGCGGCGACGGGCGCGGAGCTGATCCGGCTCCAGTGCTACGAGGGGCTGGACGAGGCGCGCGCCCTCTACGAGTTCAACTACAAGAAGCAGCTCCTGGCGATCCAGGCGGCGCCGTCCGACCGGGCCTGGCAGGAGACCCACGACGACATCTTCTCCGAGGAGTTCCTGCTGGAGCGGCCGCTGCTGGCGGCGATCCGCCGCACCGGCCCGACCGTCCTGCTGATCGACGAGGCGGACAAGGCCGACATCGAGGTGGAGGGGCTGCTGCTGGAGGTCCTGTCGGACTTCCAGATCACGATCCCCGAGCTCGGGACGGTCAACGCCGTCCGCCGCCCGTTCGTGCTGATCACCTCGAACGCGGCGCGGGAGCTGTCGGAGGCGCTCAAGCGCCGCTGCCTGTATCTCCACCTGGGCTATCCGGCGCCGGAGCGGGAGCGCGACATCGTCCTGGCGCAGGTGCCGGGGATCGAGGCGGAGCTGGCCGAGCGGCTCGTCCGCACGGTCGGGACGCTGCGCGACCTGGAGATCAAGAAGGCGCCGTCGATCGCCGAGACCGTCGACTGGGCGCGCACCCTGCTCGCCCTCGGCCTGGACGACCTGGACGAGCCCGCCGTCGCCCGCACGCTCGGCGTCGTCCTCAAACACGCCTCCGACCAGCAGCGCGCCGTCAAGGAACTGGGCTTGGCCTGATGGCGTCGCTGGTCGACAGGCACACCGGGTTCGTCGCGGAGCTGCGGCGGGCGGGGCTGCCGGTGTCGGTCGCCGAGGGGCTGGACGCCGTCCGCGCCCTGCTGGCGGTCGACCTGCTCGACCG
>JBOHBY010001244.1:0-1955 GCA_050698635.1 Spirillospora sp. | reverse complement strand
CGCGGCGGTCTACGGGGCGATCGCGAGCGGCAGGGCCGGGACGCTCGCCCAGCTCACCGCGGATCCGGGCGTCCAGGCCGCCCGCGACCAGCTCGGCGAGGGGCTGGCCGCGCAGGGCATGGTGATCACCCCGGCCGGGCGGCGCAAGGTGTGGTCCTTCCGGCTGGTCATGTGGGCGTGGATGGCGGTCGGCGCGCTGTTCTTCATCCTGGACGTCTTCGGCGGCTTCCCCGGCGTCCTGCTCCCGATCGTCTCGATGGGCTTCGTGGTGATCATCGTCGGGAGCCTGCTCAACACGGGCGCCGAGCGGACGAAGGAGGGCGAGCGGGTGGTCGAGCAGATCAAGGCGGCCAACGCCCACCTCGACCCGCGGTACACGCCGTCGTACGCGGGGCTTCCCGCGCCGTCGGTGCTGCTCGGCGTCGCGCTGTTCGGGACGGCGGCGCTGATGGCCTTCGACCCGATGTTCGTCCAGACGGTCGGGCTCGGCCGGTACATGGAGATGAGCGGGGCCGCGGCGTCGTCGGGCGGATCGTCCAGTGGGTCTTCGGGCTCGTCCTGTTCGAGCACGGCCTCGGTGTGCTCGTCCAGCTCCTGCGGGGGCGGCGGCTCCTGCGGGGGAGGAGGCGGCGGTGGCAGCAGCTGCGGCGGCGGGGGAGGCTGCGGTGGCGGCGGTGGTGGCGGCTGCGGTGGAGGTGGCTGAGATGGCCGGCACGACCCTTCCCGACCTCGGTGTCGGCATCGGCTGGCGTCCCGAGATCACCGGGTTCGTCGGCGCGCTGCCCGGGCTGCGCTTCACCGAGGTGATCGCCGAGTCGGTGCATCCGGAGCATCCCGCGCCCGACCTGCTGGAGCTGCGGGAGCGCGGCGTGGAGATCGTCCCGCACGGGGTGAAGCTCTCCCTCGGCGGCGCCGAGCCGGTGGCCGCCGAGCGGGTCGCGCACCTGGCCGCCTGCGCCGAGGCCCTGGACGCGCCGCTGGTGAGCGAGCACGTCGCGTTCGTCAGGGCGGGCGGGATCGAGGCCGGGCACCTGCTCCCGGTCCCGCGGACCCGGGCCTCGCTCGACGCCCTCACCGCCAACGTCCGCCGCACGCAGGCCGAGCTGCCGGTGCCGCTGGCCGTCGAGCCCATCGCGACGCTCTTCGACTGGCCGGACGCCGAGTACACCGAGGCCGACTTCCTGACCGAGCTGCTCGACCGCACCGGCGCCCTCCTCCTGCTGGACGTCGCCAACGTCTACGCCAACGCCCGCAACCGCGGCGAGGACCCCCTCGACCTCCTCGACCGCCTGCCCCTCGAACGCGTCGCGTACTGCCACGTCGCGGGAGGATCCGAGGCGGGCGGGCGGTACCACGACACGCACGCGGCCGCCGTCCCGTCCGAGGTCGTGGACCTGATTCGCGAGCTGTGCGCCCGCCACCGTCCTCCAGGCTTCCTCCTGGAACGCGACGGCCGCTACCCGCCCGCCGCCGAACTCCGGGCCGAGCTCGACGCCATCGCCGCCGCCTCCGGCCTCCCGGTCGTGACGTGAGCGAGCCACTCGACAAAGGGCTGGCGGACGCGCAGGAGGCGCTCGTCCGGGCCATGGCCGCCGGAGGGCCGATGCCCGCGGGCTTCGACGGAGACGCGGTACGGGCCGCCGCCCACGGCATCCTGCTGAAAAGGGCCGGTGACGTGGCTCGCGCGTGGCCCGCCCTGGCCGCCTCGTACGGCGCGTCCTGGACGGAGACGTTCCTGACCTGGGCGGCCGAACGTCCGACCCAGGGCTCCTTCCGCGACGGCTGGGACCTCGCCCGCGCCCACCGCGACGACCTCACCGGCGACGCGGCACGGGAACTGGCGCTCGCCGAGGCCCGCTGGTCCTACGACGGCCAGTCGCCGCCGCGGCCGCGGAAGGCGGCGCTGAAGCGGGTGCCGGGCGGGGCGGCGGTGCAGGTCCGTGGGCGGTTGCGTG